>JAJZVS010000131.1 GCA_021845555.1 Pseudomonadota bacterium | reverse complement strand
GCACATGTCCCCGGAAGCGGCCGAGGGCGGGGAGATTGCGCTGGTCGAGGAGGGCGACCGGATCGAGATCGATATCCCGGCGCGCACGTTGCGGCTGGCGATTTCGGACGCCGAACTCGAAGCCCGCCGGGCGCGGATGGCCGCGCGCGGGGCGGCGGCCTACCGGCCGGCGAGCCGCCAGCGGGTCGTTTCCAAGGCATTGCAGGCCTACGCGGCGCTGACCACCAGCGCCTCGCGCGGCGCGGTGCGGGACGTGAGCCAGGTACAGCGCTGATCACCGCCGCCGGGGCGGGCTATCCGTCCCGGCGGAGCCAGGCCAGCAGCGGGCGCCACAGCGCCGTCTCGGCGTTGCTGCCGGCCGCCATGCCGATATGGCCGGCGCCGGGCGTATGCAGCACCGCGCCGTCGATCAGCGCGGCCAGCGGGCGGGCGCTTTCCGGCGGCACGATGCGGTCGCGCCGCGGCACCGCGACGAAACACGGCAGCCGCAGCCGGCGCGGATCGACCGGCAGCCCGGCGATCTGCCAGGCCCCGCGCGCCGGCGCGTTGGCACCGTACCATGCGCCCAGGCACGCGCGCGCGACCGGCGCGGCGAGCGGCACGCCGTCGTTCAGCCAGTCCTCCAGCGCCACGAACAGCGCCGCGCGCGGGCCGGCGGGGTCGAGCCGGGCGAAGGCGCGGTATTTCTCGGTCACGCCGAACGGATCGAGCAGCGCGAACAGCAGTTGCAGCCCGTCGATCGGCAGCGTGCCGTCCAGTGCGAAGGCCGGTTCCAGCAGCGGCAGCAGCCGGGCCGCCTGGCTCGCCTGATCCGCCCCGGCGGCGTGGAAGTCCCACGGGGTGGCCAGCAGCGCCAGCGCGGCCACCAGATCGGGCCGGCGCTCGGCCGCCGCCAGCGCCAGCAGCCCGCCCATGCAGTACCCCGCCAGCACCACCTTGCCGCCCGCCAGCGCCCCGGCGGCCGCGATCGCGCGCTCCAGCCGCCCGGCGATGTAGTCGGTCAGGGTGAAGCCGCGCTCCAGCTTCCCCGGCCAGCCCCAGTCGAGCAGCAGCGGACGCACGCCGTGGCCCGCCAGGAAGCGCAGCAGCGAGTGGCCGGGCGCGAGGTCCAGCACATAGGCGCGGTTCACCAGGCTGGGGACGAACAGCACCACCGGCCCGTCCCCGCCAGTCGCGTAATCGAGCAGCCGGCTGCCGCCCTCCGCCCAGACCGTGGGCGGATCGGGGAGATCGCGGCGGAACGGGTGGCGGCGATAGGCGGCGATCCCGGCCAGCAGTTCGGTATCCTGGCGCAGCGCCTCGGCCAGCACCGCCGCCGGGAAGCCGGGATCAGGCGGAGGGCCGGCGCGGCTTGGCCCGTCCGCCCCCGGCCCGCCGGGGGCGGCGGCCGGGTGCGGCGGGCTCGCGTTCGAGCGCGGCCAGGCGGGATTCGAGTTCAGCGAGGCGGCGATGGAGGCGCTCGAGCGCAGCATCGCCAGGCCCAGGTGCAGCAGGATCGGCCGCGGCCCCCGCCGGCGCAGCGGCCCCGGCGCGTCGGTCCGCAGACTCATCGGACGCGTCCGGCGCGGCGGGTTCGGGATCGAGGCCGAAGCCGGGCGCCGGCGCTTCCATGCCCGGCGCGCGCGCCCGCGGTGCCGCGGCCAGCAGCGAGCCGGCCATCCCGGCCCACAGGGCGAGCACCGCCTCCGACATTTCCTGCGCTTCGCGGTCGGCGGCCAGCGCGGCGAGTTCGCTCTGCCACAGCGTGATCCAATCGCGCGCCAGCGCGGCAAGGTCGGGCGGCGCTGGGGGATCCCGCCGCCCCTCGGGGCCGTCGCTCATCGCTCATTCCTCTCCACCCGGCGCCCGCGCCCCCGCATCCGCCTTCGCGCGATGCGGACCATAGGGGCATGGTGGGCGGGGCGGAATGACAAGTTATGTCCAAAGCGGCGCTTGCCTGTATGGTGACGGGGACGGAAGCCGCAGCCGGAGGGATGAATGGCCGACACGACCCAGAGCGATCCGGAGTCCACCCCGGCAGCACGACCGCCCGTGGTGGTGAAGAAATACGCCAACCGCCGGCTCTACAACACCGAAAGCTCCAGCTACATCACCTTGGACACGCTGGCCGGGATGGTGCGCGAGGGGCGGGATTTCGTCGTCTATGACGCCAAGTCCGGCGACGACATCACCCGCGGGGTGCTCACCCAGATCATCGTCGAGCAGGAGGGCCGCGGCCAGAACCTGCTGCCGACCGGCTTCCTGCGCCAGTTGATCGGCGTCTATGGCGACCAGGTGCAGGGGTTGCTGCCGCGCTACCTGGAGCAGGCGATGGCCGCGTTCGCGCAGCAGCAGGAGCAGATGCGCACGGCGATGCAGAAGACCATGGGGTCCATGGGCACGCTGTTCCCGTTCGGTGCCCCGTCGATCGAGGAAGTCAGCCGACAGAACCTGGCGATGATGGAACGGGCGATGACGCTGTTCGCGCCGTTCTACCGGCCGGGCGAGGGCCCGGGGGGGCTACCGGGCGGGATGCCCGGGGGGATGCCCGGGGGAGTCCCGGAGGCGGGGCCGGCGCCGGCCGCCGCGCCCGCGCCGCCGCCCGCCCAGGCGGCGGAGATCGAGGCGTTGCGGGCCGAGGTCGAGCGCCTGCGCCGCCAACTCACCGCGTCCAAACCGGCCAAGGGATCGCCCGTCGGCCGCTGAGAGCCGGTGCGCGCCCGCGCGGCCGGGGGCATTGACCCGGCGGCGCGGGCGGTTCGAAGCTGGCGGCGCAACGGGGAGGACCGGCGATGCGGATCCACAATCTTTACACCGACGCGCAGGGGGAGAGCCATTTCCGCGATATCGACGTGGAATGGGTCGAGACCCGCAACGCCAGCAAACTGTCGGCGCGGCTGCCGGCCAACGGGATCATTTTCCGTGAAACCGGCGGCGACTACGACCTGAGCTGGCATCCGGCGCCGCGGCGGCAGTACATCATCAACCTCGATGGCGGCGTGCGGCTGACCGCCAGCGACGGGGAGAGCCGGGTGATCGGCGCCGGCGAGGTGGTGCTGGTGGAGGACACCTCGGGCAAGGGGCACCTGTCGCAGTCGGTGGGCGGACAGATGCGGCGGTCGATCTTCGTGCCGGTGGAGTGAGAGCGGCGGCCCGATGGGCTGACCGGTAGCGCGCGTGGGATTGCCCCTGGGGGTTGGCGGGGCGGCCACGCGCAAACCAAAGGGATGCCCGGATTTCGGAGAAGGCCGGGTCTATCCCCCCGGGTCGGACCCGCCCCATCGCGCGACCGGGGCGCGCCAGCCGCGATAGATGGCCATCAGGCGCAGGAACACGCAGATCCCCCCGCCCAGCAGCATCGGCGCCAGCGGCGCGATGCCGAGCACGTGACCGAGCGAGACCGTGGCCCCCGCCGCAAGCGCGGCCAGCGCATAGATATCGCCGCGCAGCACGAACGGCACGTCCCCCGCCAGCACGTCGCGCGTCATCCCGCCGCCGATGCCCGTGATCATGCCCAGGATCGCCGCCATCACCGGATTGATGCCGTATTCGATCGCCTTCCGTGCGCCGGTGACCGCGAACAACGAGAGACCGACGGCGTCGAACAGCAGGATCTGGCGCTGTAGCGTTGCCACTCTCGGATACCACCAGAAGATGATCAGACCGCCGGCGATCGAGATCAGGAAATAGTGGATATCGGTGATCGCCACCGGCGGCACGGCGCCGATCAGCACGTCGCGCGCCATGCCCCCGACCACCGCCACCACGAAAGCCAGGAACAGCACGCCGAACAGGTCGAACTTCTTCTGCACGCCGACCAGCGCGCCGCTGAAGGCGAACACCAGGGTGCCGACCCAGTCCAGCACGGCGGTCAGCGTGTGCAGGATCGGGCTCCGCAGCAGAACAGCCGACGGGTCCGCGATCATGCCGGTTGCAGCCAGGCGCCGGCGGCGGCGAGCATCGTCGCAACCCCGGTGCGCAAGGTCGGGTCGATCACCGGTGCGAAATCCGGGGCGTGATTGGCCGGCAGCGCATCGACCTTCCCCGCCGCCTGGGCCGTTCGATAGGTTCCGGGGTCGATGCCGCCGACCACCCAGAACACGGACGGAACGTTCCAGGCGGTGCCGAACAGTCCGAAATCCTCGCTGGCCGTGGCGGGACCGATCTCGGTCACGCGCGCGCTGCCGAACCGCCGTTCCAGCGCCGCCACGACCTTCCGGGTCGCCGCGGCGTCGTTGCGGGTGAGCGGGAATTCGCTCAGCACCGAGAACGCGGGCGGCTTGGGCGCGCCGGAGGCTTCGGCTTCCGCTTCCAGGATGCGCTTGATCGCGCCCAGCACGCGGGTGCGTACCTCGTCCTTGAAAGTGCGGACGTTCAACCGCAGCAAGGCGCGGTCGGGGATGATGTTCTCGTTCGTGCCCGCCTGCATGGTGCCGACCGTGACGACGGCGGCATCGGTCATCGCCACCTCGCGCGAGACCACGGTTTGCAGGCGCATGACCGCGGATGCCGCCATCACCACCGGATCGACGCTTTTCTGCGGCATCGAACCATGCGCGCCGCGGCCGAACAGCGTTACCTCCCAGCTGTCGCCGGCGGACAGCATGGTGCCGACGCGCCAGCCGATCTGTCCCGCCGGCAACGGCATCACGTGCTGGCCGAGGCAGACATCCGGCTTCGGGAAGCGCTTCACCATGCCGTCTTCGATCATCGCCCGGGCGCCCTGGCCGGTCTCCTCGCCCGGCTGGAACACCGCCATCACGGTGCCGCGCCAGGCCCCGCGGTTCTCGGCCAGGATCAGCGTCGCCCCCATCAGCCAGACGATGTGCATGTCGTGGCCGCAGGCGTGGGCAATCGCGGTGGCTTGGCCGAACCGGTCGGTGCCGGAGCGGTCGCTGGCATACGCGAGGCCGGTGCTCTCCTTGATCGGCAGCGCGTCCATGTCGGCCCGCAGCAGGACGGTCGGACCGTCGCCGTTGCGGAGCAGCCCAACGACGCCCGTGCCGCCGACGCCTTCGGTCACGTCGTAGCCGTGCCGGCGCAGCCATGCGGCTGCCACCCCGGACGTGCGCCGCTCCTGCATCGAGAGTTCGGGATTGGCATGCAGGTCGCGATAGATGGCTTCCAGTTCGACCAGCAGGGTGGGCGAGGGATCGGGCAGAGCCTTTGGCGCCTGGTGCTCGGGCATGACGGTGTCCTCCTACGCCACGCGGTCCATCGACGGGTCGAGGCCCGCCGGGACCTCGCATGTCAGGCCGGAGCCCGACTGCCCGGCCCATGCCAGCAAGGCAGCGGCGATCCGCAGCGCGGCCTCAGCGGGCAGCGCGTCCGGATGCTCGATCATGGCCAGGAGGTGAGAGACCCGGGCACGGTCGGCCGTAAACCGGGAGGCGCCGGGGGCGCAGAACTGGCACATGGGCGCATGCTCCTCACCGCATCATCCCCCCGACGTGCCCCGCACGCGGCGGCGCGGATGGTTGCGGTCAGGGACGCTAGGCTGCCATCCCGCCGGCGTAAACGCCCCCGCCCCGCGGCTCACGGAATCCGGGCCAGTCCGGCGCGGCGGTGCTGGCGCTCGCCCGCGGGCACCGGCTGCGTGTCCATGACCCCGCCTATCTGGAACTCGCGCAGCGGGCGGCGGCACCGCTGGCGACGCTGGACGCGGCGCTGGCGCGGGCGGCGCCCCCACGCGACCCACCATCGTCCGCCCCGCCATCCCCTTCACCCGTTCCGCGAACGCCGCCGCGTCCATCCCCCCGCGCGCCATGTCCGTCACGATCCACCCCGGCGCCACCGCGCGCACGCAATGGATCACCCCATCGGCGTTCACCCGCCGCATCCGCGCCATCGCCTCCGCGTCGTACGTCTCCCACGTTCCCGGCACCGCGATCCCGGCGTTGTTCACCAGCACGGAGATCGGCCCCAGCGCCGCCGTCACGGCCGCAACCATTCGCACCACGGCGTCGGCATCCCCCACGTCCGCCCCCACCGCGATCGCCCGCGGCCCGAGTTCCGTGGCCAGCGCCTCCGCCTGCGCCGCGCGGGCGGAAAAAATCACCGCCACCGAAGCCCCCCGCGCCGCCAGAAGCCGCGCGATCGCCGCGCCGATCCCGCGTGAGGCCCCGGTCACCAGCGCCACCTGCCCATTCCAGCCCATCGCACCCCTCCCCCGGCCGCCCCGCGCGGCCGGGGGCAGCGTAATCCGCCGGCCCAGCAGCCCGAAGCCTCGCCGCCAGGCTGGGCAAAGCGCGCGCCGTCCCCATCTGATGCCCGGCAGCGCGGGCGCGCGGGGGGATCGACGGATGCAGGGCAGCGGCAGATGGCCCGGTTGGGCGCGGCTCGGCGCGGCGGCGGCCGTGCTGGTTGCCGCGATCGCCGCCGGCCCGGCGCGCGCGGCGGACCGGTTCCAGCTCGACCAGCGCTACGGCACGATCGCGTTCACCGTCAGCAACCTCGGCCTGTTCCGCTCGCACGGGGAGTTTGCACGCTTCGCCGGCCGCCTCACGCTCGATGCCGCCGATCCCGCGGCCACCAGCATCGGCGTGACGGTCGCGGCCGAGTCGGTGCGCACGCCCTGGGCGCAGGAAACCGACATGCTGCGCTCGGCCGATTTCTTCGATGTCGCGCGCTACAAGCAGATCCGCTTCCGGAGCGAGGCGGTGCGCCCGACCGGGCCGGGACGCTACGCGATCGCCGGGCGGCTGACGCTGCGCGGCATCACCCGGCCGATCACCCTGGCGGCACGGCTGGTCCATGCCACCACCGACCCGGCCACCGGGCGGCAGATCGACGATTTCGTCGTCACCGGCACGCTCAGCCGAAAGGACTTCGGCATGACCGCGGACCCGCTGTTCATCGCCGACCGCGTGGGTATCGACATCCACGCCCGCATCATCCTGGCGCGCCCGATCCTGACGGCAACGCATGGCGGCTGACAGGGCGGCTGACAGGGCGGCTGACGGGGCGGCGCCTGAAAGGGAGGCGGCTGACGGCTGGAGCCGCGCCCAGCGCCGGCTGCATTGGGGCTCCGCGGGGCTGGTCGTGGCCGGGTTCGCGCTCGGCTGGATCATGGTCGCAGTGCCGCTGCGGGACCTGCTCACCAAGTTCCTGCTGTTCCAGGCCCATAAGTCGATCGGCCTGACGGTGGCGGCGCTGCTGGTCTGGCGCCTGGTGCTGCGCGCCCGCCGCCCGCGCCCGGCGCCGGAGGACACGCTGACCGCCGCCGAGCGCCGCGCCGCGGCCACCGGGCAGGCCGTGCTGTATGCGCTGCTGGGGGCGGTGCCGGTGCTGGGCTACCTGACCGCCTGTACCGCGCCGGCCGGCATCCCGACGTTGTTCCTGCTGGTGCTGCCGGTGCCCGCCGTGATCGGGCCCGATCCGGCCTGGTATGCCGTGCTGCGGGTGGCGCATCGCTGGGCGGCGGTCGCGCTGATCGTGCTCGCCGCCGGCCACGCGCTGGCGGCGCTGCGCCACCACCGGCGCGGGCGGGCGGTGCTCCGGCGGATGTGGGGCGGCGGCGCGCGAAACCAGACGGACGCCGCGGTTTCCCCTCCACCGGCCGGGCGCCTAAACTAGTCGCCGACACACGGTCGTCGCGGGGTTGCTGTTCCGAGGGAAGGCACATGGCGAAGTTCTGGGCTGTTCCGGTCCCGCTGCCGCCGATCCTGGTCATGGTGCCGCCGCCGCTGCTGTATCTCGCGGTGTTTGCCGCCGGGCTCGGCCTGGACGCCCTGCTGCCCTGGCACCCGGCTTGGCTGCGCTCCCAGGCGATCCACGCGGCGGGCGGGCTGGCGCTCGGCCTCGGCGCGGCGCTGGCGGCGGCGGGGATCGGCGTGCTGCACCGACGGCGGACCACGGTGATCCCGTTCGGCCAGCCGGCGCGACTGGTTGCCTCCGGCCCGTTCCGAATTTCGCGCAACCCGATCTACCTCGCGCTGACGATCGGCTCTGCCGGGGCCGCCCTGCTGCTGGGCCGCGTCTGGCCGCTGGTGCTGCTGCCGGTGCCGCTCGCGGTCATGCACCGGATCGTCATCCCGTTCGAGGAGCGCCGCTTGCGCGCCACTTTCGGCGCCGCCTACGACGTCTATTGCCGCCAGGTGCGGCGCTGGGCCGGATGGACAGGCGGCATGCCCCGCCGCAGTCTGCGCCGGAGGAGACGCACATGAAGATCGCCCGCATCGAGACCTTCCTGTTCGACCCCGGGACCGCGAAGAACCTGCTGTTCTGCCGCGTGGAGACCGAGTCCGGCATGCACGGCTGGGGCGAGGCCTATGTGACGCCCGGCAAGGAGAAGCCGGTCGCCGACATCCTCGCCGCCATGGCCGGCGTGGCGATCGGCCGCAGCGCCTTCTCGATCCGCCACACCGCGCAGGTGATCTTCGAGGATTTCGCCATGCGCCGCGCCTCGCTGGAACTTGGCTCGGCGTGGAGCGCGATCGAGATCGCGTTGTGGGACATCGTCGCGAAACAGGCGGGCCTGCCGCTCTACAACCTGCTCGGTGGCGCGTCGCGCGCGCAGGTGAAACTATACGCCAACGGCTGGTCGAGCGGCACCGAGCCGATCGCGGCGAACGTGCAGCGCGCGCTGGCGGTGAAGGCAGCCGGCTACACCGCGCTGAAATGGGACCCGTTCCCCGGCCCCTGGCGCAGCTTCATCCACCGCGAGGACGAGGATCACGTGATCCGCTACGTCCAGGCGATGCGCGAGGCCCTCGGCCCCGAATTCGGCCTGTTCGTCGAGGTGCACCGCCGGCTGGCGCCGATGCACGCGATCCGGCTGGGGAAGCGGCTGGCGGAATTCGATATCGGCTGGTACGAGGAACCCTGCCTCGGCGACAATATCGAACTGGTGGCGGAGGTGCGGCGCGCGCTCACGGTGCCGATCGTCACCGGGGAGGCGATGTATTCCAAGGAGGCGTTCTTCCACTGTCTGGAACGCCGCGCCGCCGATATCCTCAACCCCGATGTCTGCAACTGCGGCGGGATTTCCGCGCTGATGGACATCGCCGCGATGGCCGCCCCGCAGGCGGTGGCGATCGCGCCGCATAACTACAACTCGACCCTGGTGGGCCTCGCGGCGACGGTGGCGGTTGCCGCGGTGATCCCGAATTTCTGGATCGCCGAGTGTTTCGTGAACCTGAAACCGGCGTGCGATGCGATCGCCCTCGCGCCGCTGGTCGTGCAGGACGGGTTCGTCGATCTGCCGACGGTGCCGGGGCACGGGATCGATCTCGACATCGCCGCGCTACGCGCCCGCCCGTATCGCGACATGGGCGGCAAGGGATTGCGCCAGTACTGGGAGGAGTTCCCGCGCAAGCACTACGCCGTCGCCGCAACCCGCACCGGGTTCTGACAGGACGGAGCAAGCATGGCGGAGGCGCCGCGCCGGATCATCCATATCGACATGGACGCGTTCTACGCTTCGGTCGAGCAGCGCGACGATCCCTC
>JAJZVS010000130.1 GCA_021845555.1 Pseudomonadota bacterium | reverse complement strand
GCTGCTGACCGAGACCGGTCTGGCGGAGATCGAGATCGCCGAGAAGGACAGCCGCATCCGCGTCGTGCGTGCCGGCGTCGCTACCGCGGCGGCGTTCGCCGCGCCACCGGTGGCCGCGCCCGCCGCGCCGGCAGCGTCGGCGGAAGCCGATCTCGTCGCCCACCCGGGCGCGGTGGCCAGCCCGATGGTCGGAGTGGCCTATCTCTGCCCCGAACCCGGCGCGCCGGTCTTCGTCACCCAGGGCCAGCAGGTCACCGCCGGGCAGACCCTGCTGCTGATCGAGGCGATGAAGACTTTCAACCAGATCAAGGCCCCGAAATCCGGGACGCTCACCCGCATCCTCGTCGCCAACGGCTCCCCGGTGGAGTACGGCGAAGTGTTGATGATCGTGGAATGAGCTGGTGTTCCAGAAGATCCTGATCGCCAACCGCGGCGAGATCGCGCTCCGCATCCAGCGCGCCTGCCGCGAGCTCGGCATCGGCACCGTCGCGGTGCATTCCACCGCAGACGCCGAGGCGATGCACGTTCGCCTGGCGGACGAGAGCGTGTGCATCGGCCCGCCCGCGGCCAAGGACAGCTACCTCAATATCCCCGCCATTCTGTCGGCGGCCTCGATCACCGGCGCCGACGCGATCCATCCCGGCTACGGCTTCCTGTCGGAAAACGCCCGCTTCGCCGAGATGGTGGAGGCGCACGGCCTTACCTTCATCGGCCCGTCCTCGGCGCACATCCGCATGATGGGCGACAAGATCGCCGCCAAGACGGCGATGGGCGGGCTCGGCGTGCCGCTGGTGCCGGGGTCGGACGGCGCGGTGCCCGATCTGGCCACCGCGCGGACGGTGGCGGCGCGCATCGGCTATCCGGTGCTGATCAAGGCCGCCGCCGGGGGCGGCGGGCGCGGGATGAAAGTCGCTCGCGCGCCGGACGAGTTGGACGAGGCGTTCGGCACCGCGCGCGCTGAATCGCGCGCCGCCTTCGGCAACGACGCCGTCTATATGGAGAAATACCTCGATCGCCCACGCCACGTCGAGTTCCAGGTGATGGCCGATCAACATGGTGCCGTGGTGCATTTCGGCGAACGCGACTGCTCGCTCCAGCGCCGTCACCAGAAGCTGGTGGAAGAAGCGGGCTCGCCCGCGCTCGATGCCGCGGGGCGCGAGCGGATGGGGGAAACCGTCACCGCTGCGCTGGCCCAACTCGGCTACCGCAACGCCGGCACGCTGGAGTTCCTGTATCAGGACGGGCAGTTCGCCTTCATCGAGATGAACACACGCCTCCAGGTCGAGCATCCGGTCACCGAGATGGTCTGCGGCATCGACCTCGTGCGCGAGCAGATCCGCATCGCCGAGGGCGAGGCGCTTGGCTACGGCCAGTCCGATGTCCGCTTTTCCGGCCACGCGATCGAGTGCCGCATCACCGCCGAGCATCCCGAGACCTTCGTTCCCTCGCCGGGGCGCGTCACCGCGTTCCACGCGCCGGGCGGGCTCGGGGTGCGGGTCGATTCCGCGCTCTATGCCGGGTACCAGGTGCCGCCCTATTACGACAGCTTGGTGGCCAAGCTGATCGTGCACGCGCCAGACCGGCCGGCGGCGATCGCCCGGCTGGCCCGCGCGCTCGAGGAGTTCGCCGTCCTGGGGATCGAGACAACCCTGCCGCTGCACCGGCGCATCGTCGAGGCGCCGGAGTTCCAGGCAGGCGACTACACGATCCACTGGCTCGAGCGCTTCGTCGCCGGCGGCGAGCCCTGAGAGTTTGCGCAGGAATGTCCGCGGCGCACGATCCCCGACCGCCGATCCCCGATCCCCCTGAACCGGACCCGCGATGCTGTATTTCAGCCGTCTGAAAACCACGTTGATCCTGGCGATCTGTCTGCTCGGGGCGGTGCTGTGCGTGCCCAACCTCACCGCCGCGCCAGCGGCCTGGCTGCCCTGGCGCACCGTGCGTCTCGGCCTCGATCTGCAAGGCGGGAGCTACCTGCTGATGCAGGTGGACATGAAGGCGGTGGTGAAGGAGCGGCTGAACGGATTGCTGGACGGCGTGCGCCAGGCGCTTCGGCAATCGAAGTCCGGCAGCCCGATCTTCTACCGCGAACTGATGGCCGATGCCGCGCACGACCGGGTGGTCCTGCGCCTGCGCGATCCGGCCCAGGCGGGCGCGGCGGAGGCGGCGCTGCGGCCGCTGATCACGATCAATCCGGCGACGCAGGTGCCCGACCTGAAGCTTGCCTCGCAGTCGGACGGCACGATCACGCTCACGCTGTCCGAAGTGGCGCTCAACGACCGCGCCAGCGCGGCGGTGCAGCAGTCGATCGAGATCGTACGCCGACGCATCGATGCCACCGGCGTGGTCGATCCGCAGATCACCCGCCAGGGCGCCTCGCGTATCGTCGTGCAGCTGCCGGGCATCGGCGATCCGGAGCGGATCAAGGAACTGCTCGGCAAGACCGCGCACATGACGTTCCAGCTGGTGGACGACCAGATCTCTCCCGGCGCCGCGCCGCCGCCCGGGGTGGAACTGCTGCCGATGCAGGACGATCCTAAGCAGACGGTCGCGGTCTATGACCGCATTGCCGTCGATGGTGCCGATCTGACCGACGCGCGGGCCGGCGCCGACTCGCAAAGCGGCCAGTGGGTGGTGAACTTCACCTTCAACTCGGTGGGCGCGCAGCGTTTCGGCGACGTGACGCGCACCAACGTCGGCCGGCGCTTCGCCATCGTGCTCGACAACAAGGTGATCAGCGCGCCGGTGATCCGTGAGCCGATCCTGGGCGGATCGGGCCAGATCAGCGGCAATTTCACTGCCGCCTCGGCCTCCGACCTGGCGCTGCTGCTGCGCGCCGGTGCGCTGCCGGCGCCGCTCACGGTGGTGGAGCAGAACTCGATCGGCCCCGAACTCGGCGCCGATTCGATCCGCGCCGGGGCGATCGCGCTCGGTGCCGGGTTCCTGCTGGTGGTGGCCTTCATGGGCTTCTTCTACGGGCTGCTCGGCTGGTTCGCGAACGTGGCACTGGTGGTGAACCTGGTGCTGATGCTGGCGGTGATGTCGCTGCTGCAAGCGACGCTGACGCTGCCCGGCATGGCCGGCATCCTGCTCACGCTGGGGATGGCGGTCGATGCGAATATCCTGATCAACGAGCGCATCCGCGAGGAACAGAGGAACGGCCGCCCACCGCTGGCGGCGCTGGAGCACGGGTTCCAGCGCGCCTATCGCACCATCTTCGACTCCAACGCCACCACCTTCCTGGCCCACGTGATGCTGTTCATCTTCGGCACCGGCCCGGTGCGCGGCTTCGCGGTGACCATCACGATCGGCATCGCCACCAGCCTGTTCACCGCCTGGATGCTGACGCGCCTGCTCGTTTCGCGTTGGTATGTCGCCACGCGCCCCCGTCTGCTGCCGGTCTGAGCACCATGTTCAAAGCCTTTTTCCGCCCGCATTTCCGCCTGGTGCCGGATGGCACGCGCTTGCGCTTCATGCGCGGGCGGTTCCTCGGGCTGGCCGTTTCGGCGATCCTGTCCACCGCCTCGATCGTGCTGTTCTTCCATCCGGGCTTGCAGTTCGGGATCGACTTCTCCGGCGGCATCGTGATGCAGGTGAAGACGCCGGGCCCGGCGGATTTCGCCGCCATCCGCACTGCGCTGGATGCCGAGCATCTGCCGGAGCAGGGGGTGCAGCGCTTCGGCGCCGCCGATCAGGTGCTGATCCGTCTGGGCGTGCAGCCGACCGCCGCGGCCACCGACGCTGCGGTGGCGCGGGTGCGCGCGGCGCTGGCGAAAGCGGTGCCGGGGGCCAAGGTGATGCGCACCGACACGATCGGCGCCGCGGTCTCGGCGCAGTTGTTCCGCAACGGCATCCTGGCGCTGGTCCTCAGCCTGGCGATGATCATGGCCTATATCTGGTTCCGCTTCGAATGGCAGTTCGCCGTCGGCGCGGTGGCGACGCTGGTGCTGGATATCACCAAGACGATCGGCTTCCTGGTGCTGACCCGGTTCGACTTCGACCTGGTGATGGTGGCGGCGATCCTGACTGTGCTCGGCTACTCCACCAACGACAAGGTGGTGGTGTACGACCGGGTGCGGGAGAATCTGCGCAAATACAAGACCATGCCGCTGCGCGACCTGATTGACCTGTCGATCAACGAGACGCTGAACCGCACCGTCGGCACCTCGATGACGGTGTTCCTGGCGGCGCTGCCGCTGGCCTTGTTCGGCGGCGCGTCGATCTCGGGGTTTGCCTGGGTGATGCTGTTCGGGATCGTCGTGGGAACGTCGTCCTCGATCTACATCGCCGCGCCGATCCTGCTGTTCCTCGGCGAGCACCGGTTGCGGCGGGAGGCGGCGGCGCCGGTTGTCGGGCCGGTGCGCGGGGGCGACCAGCCGGCCGTGCCGCAAGCGCCTACTCCGGCCGCGCCGGCGCCGGAAACGCCGGCCGCAGGGCCGGCCGGATCGCGTGCCCAGCGCCGGGCCAAGCCGGCGCGGCGCTGAGCCGCCCCGGCCTGCCCGACGCGGCTCCCCTCACGCCGGCAGCGGCTTGCCGGCGGTCTCCGTCCCCATGAGCACGAACGGCACGCCGATCAGGTAGATGAACGAAATCACCGTGATCGCGGCCGGGTAGGATCCGGTCATCAGCACCGCCGCGCCGACCAGCGTCGGCCCCACGGCGGCCAGCAGCCGGCCCAGGCTGAACGCGAAGCCGGCGCCGAAGCTGCGGTGCGCGGCGGGGAACATCTCCGGCAGCCAGACCGTGAACAGCGCGAACACGCCGTTGGTGAAGAAGCCCAGCACCGGCAGCACGCCGATGAATACCCAGACCCAGCCCAGGCTCAGCGCGATGATCGGCCAGGCGATCAGGTTGGTGATCAGCGCGCCCAGGAAGAAGAACATCGCCGCGGACCGGCGCTTGGTATGCTGCACGATCAGCGACATCGAAAGACAGGCGACCAGCGTGCCGAGGTTCATCAGCAACCCTGACATGGAAGCCCAGTGCTGCGCATAGGCCATCGGGTGGCCGGCGGCCACGAGGTGGGAGATCACGTAGGTCGGCGCCCAGAAGGTGGTGGACCACAGGCCGAGGATGATGCAGGCCATCATGCCGGCGGCCGACCAGGTGGCGCGCGCGTTGTCGATATGGAACAGCCCCTTGAGGTCGGCCGGTCGCGCCCGCCCGGCCGGGGAACGCGCCGGCTCCGGCAGGCCGATGCGCAGCCACAGCACCATCAGCGCCGGCAGCGCGCCGAGCAGGAATACCCCGCGCCAGCCCAGCACCGGCACCAGGAAGGACACGCCGGCGGCGAGCAGTCCGCCGATCGGCGTCGCCGTGTGCAGATAGCCGGCGATGCGCACGCGGCGGTCTTCCGACAGCGATTCGTGCAGCAGCGGCGTACCCGCGGCCCACTCGCCGCCGACGCCGAAGCCGGAGATGAAGCGGAACACCGCGAACCACAGCAGGCTAGGCGCGAGGCCGCACAGCGCGGTGCCGATCGAGTAGACCAGGATGGTCCAGCACATCACCCGCACCCGCCCGAACCGGTCCGCCATCCAGCCCCAGAACATGGAGCAAGCCCAGCCGACCATGAAGATCGAGAACAGGTAGCCGCCGTAGAGGGCGATATGCCCTTTGTCCACGGTGATCCCCTGCGCGCGCAGCAGGGTGATCAGCGCCGGCACCAGCACGAAGATGTAGATGCCGGAATCGAAGCCATCGAGCATCCAGCCGAGCCAGGTGGCCCAGAAGACTCGCGCCGGAGATGCCGCTCCGGGCGTACCGGCGAACCCGCCGGTTTCAGCGATACCGCTTGGCATGGCCGTTCTCCCCCTTGCGGCTTCCCGCACCGGGGCCGCTTGCGGAAAGGCTGCACGTGCCGAACCGATTTCCACAAAGGTGGTGGGGGAATAGCAGGCATGCAGACAGTGGAGACCTCGGGGTGACGCGCCGCGCCCACCGCCCTTGACGGGCTCCGCGGGATACGCCATCTCCCGTCAATCAGGACCCTGTCGGTCCTCTTAGCGCCTGTGCCACCATCCGGAACCTGCCTGCCATGCTGCGGCTGTCCAAACTTACTGACTACGCCATCGTCGTGCTGGTGCGCCTCGCGCAGGCGGAGCGGGCGGCGGGGTCGGTGATCCAGACCGGCCCTGGCGTTGCCGCCGCCACCGGTATCCCCGAACCCACGGTGGCGAAGGTGCTGAAGGCGCTGGCCGGCGGCAGGCTGGTCTCCTCCCAGCGCGGTGCGCGCGGCGGCTACCGCCTGACCCGCCCGCTGGCCGCGATTCCGGTCTCGGAAGTGATCGCCGCCATCGACGGCCCGATCGCGTTGACCGCCTGCGTGGACGGCTCGGTGGGCGGCTGCGAGTCGGAGAACCTCTGTCCGGTGCGCGGCCGGTGGGACCCTGTGAACGAGGCGATCCAGACCGCGCTCGGCGCCATCACGCTTGCCGACATGGAGGAAGCCTCGGTCCCGCGTGCCTTCCGCCTGCCCGCCCGCGCTCTCCAGCCCGCCGCCGAATAGGACAAGCCCATGGCCGCCGTGACCGAAACGCTCGAAACCGTGCAGGGGCTGGCGCAGTCCGGCTACAAGTTCGGCTTCGAGACTGCGATCGAGATGGACCTCGCGCCCAAGGGACTGAACGAGGACACCATCCGGCTGATCTCCGCGCGCAAGGGCGAACCGGAATGGCTGCTCGACTGGCGGCTGGCGGCCTTCGCCGCCTGGCGCAAGATGGAGGAGCCGCACTGGGCCCGCGTGTGGCACGCGCCGATCGACTACCAGGACATCCACTACTACGCCGCGCCGAAGGCGAAGCCGGGTCCGAAGTCGCTCGACGAGGTCGATCCCGAGCTGCTCGCGATGTACGAGAAGCTGGGCATCCCGTTGAAGGAGCGCGCCATCCTGGCCGGGGTGGAAGGCGGCGCGTCCAACGTCGCGGTGGATGCGGTGTTCGACAGCGTCTCGGTCGCCACCACCTTCCGCGCCACGCTCGCCAAGGCCGGCGTGATCTTCTGCCCGATCAGCGAGGCCGTGCGCGAGCATCCCGACCTGGTGCGGAAGTATCTCGGCACGGTCGTGCCGGTGGCGGATAATTTCTTCGCGGCGCTGAACAGCGCCGTCTTCACCGACGGCAGCTTCGTCTACATCCCGCCGGGCGTGCGCTGCCCGATGGAGCTGTCCACCTATTTCCGCATCAACGCGCGCAACACCGGCCAGTTCGAGCGCACGCTGATCATCGCTGACGCCGGCAGCCATGTCAGCTACCTGGAAGGCTGCACCGCGCCGCAGCGCGACGAGAACCAGTTGCACGCTGCGGTGGTGGAGTTGGTCGCGTTCGACGACGCACAGATCAAATACAGCACGGTGCAGAACTGGTATCCGGGCGACGCGAACGGCCGCGGCGGGATCTACAATTTCGTTACCAAGCGCGGCGCCTGCCGCGGCGCGCGCTCGAAAATCTCCTGGACCCAAGTGGAAACCGGCTCCGCCATCACCTGGAAATACCCTTCCTGCGTGCTGGAAGGCGACGAAAGCGTGGGCGAGTTCTACTCGGTCGCGGTGACCAACAACCGCCAGCAGGCCGATACCGGCACGAAGATGATCCATCTCGGGCGCAACACGCGCTCGACCATCGTCTCCAAGGGCATCTCTGCGGGGCGGTCGGACAACACCTATCGGGGGTTGGTGCGCATCGGCTCCCGCGCGGCCGGGGCGCGCAACCACACGCAATGCGACTCGCTGCTGATCGGCGAGCACTGCGGCGCGCATACCGTGCCCTATATCGAAAGCCGCAATCCGCACGCGAAGGTGGAGCACGAAGCCACCACCTCGAAGATCGCCGAGGACCAGCTGTTCTACTGCCGCTCGCGCGGGCTCACCGAGGAAGACGCGGTGGGGCTGATCGTGAACGGGTTCTGCAAGGACGTGTTGAAGGAACTGCCGATGGAATTCGCCGTGGAGGCGCAGAAGCTGCTGGCCGTGAGCCTGGAAGGCTCGGTGGGTTGATGCTCGAGATCAAGGGACTCGCCGCGTCGATCGCCGGCAAGCCGATCCTGCGCGGCATCGATCTGGTCGTGCCGTCCGGCGAGGTGCACGCTATCATGGGGCCGAATGGGTCGGGCAAGTCCACCCTGTCCTACGTGCTGGCCGGGCGGGAGGACTATGAGGTCACTGCCGGGACCGCGACGTTCGAGGGCGCGGACCTGCTGGCGATGGCGCCGGAAGAACGCGCCGCCGCGGGCGTGTTCCTGGCCTTCCAGGCGCCGATCGAGCTGCCCGGCGTCGGCAATGCCAATTTCCTGCGCACCGCGCTGAACGCCGTCCGCCGCGCGCGCGGGGAAAGCGAGCTCGACGCGGTGCAGTTCCTCAAGCTCGCCCGCGCGGAAGCGAAGCGGCTGGCGATGCCGGAGGATATGCTGAAGCGCAACGTGAACGTCGGTTTTTCCGGCGGCGAGAAGAAGCGCAACGAAGTACTGCAGATGGCGCTGCTGCGCCCGCGGCTGGCAATCCTGGACGAAACCGACAGCGGGCTCGACATCGATGCGCTGAAGATCGTCGCCGACGGGGTGAACGCGCTGCGCCGGCCGGAGTTCTCGGCGCTGGTGATCACGCATCATCAGCGGCTGCTCGACCATCTGGTGCCCGATCGCGTGCATGTGCTGGCCGGTGGGCGCATCGTCTGTTCCGGCGGGCCGGAACTCGCGCATGAGCTGGAAGCGCGGGGCTACGCCGCGATCACCGCGGAGGCGGCATGACCGTTCCGGTTCCCACCGGCGCGGCGGGCTTCCTCGCGCGCTACGCGGGCCTCGCTTCGCGCCTGCCCGGCGACGCGGCGGCCCGCGCGGCGGCGGCCGACGCGTTCCGCCGCCTCGGCCTGCCCGGCGCCGGCGCCGGACGGCGGGAGGAGGCGTGGAAATACACCTCGCTGCGTCCGCTCGCCGAAGCCCCGTTCCAGGCGCCGCTGACCACGGTCGCGGACGATACCGACGCGCCCAGCCTGCTGCCACGGCTTGCAGCGGCACGGCTGGTGTTCGTGGACGGCCGGTTCCATCCGGATCTGTCTTCCCCGCCCGCCGGCATGAGCACTTTCGCCGCCGATCCGCGCTTCGGCACGCTCGCCCGGCCCGAGCGGGACGCAATGGCGGCGCTCAACACCATGCTGGCCGAGGACGGCGCGCGCATCGCGCTGCCGGCCGGCGTCGATGGCGGGGTGGTGCAACTGGCGAGCCTCGCCAGCGGGGCGGCGGACCACGCGATCGCGTTCCATCCCCGGCACGCGATCGCGCTCGCGCCAGGCGCGCGGCTGGTCCTGTTGGAAACCGCGCACGGCAATGGCACCTATCTGCACAACCCGGTGAGCGAGATCGTGCTCGGCGCCGGCGCGCATCTGATCCATGTGCGGCTGCAGGACGAGGCCCCCGGCGCTTTCCACCTCGCGACGCTGTATGCCGACCTCGCGGAGGGGGCGGCTTACG
>JAJZVS010000129.1 GCA_021845555.1 Pseudomonadota bacterium | reverse complement strand
CGGGTGCTCGGAACGTGGAAGGCGGGGCGGCGGGTGTTCGGGTAGGGGGAGAGACGCGGGCTACGGCTGCCGCGCACGCGCCGGGACCGCCGCGGGGTCGGCGGCGTACCGCATGGCGTCGGCCGCGCAGGGCACCGGGGGCGGCATCCCGGCCGGCCAGGAGACCAGGAGCGGCGGCTGCCGCGCGCCGCAGACATAGGGGCGGGTCTCGGTCTCCAGCCCCGCCAGGAATGCCGCCGCGTTGTCCCGTGTCAGCATGGTTCCGAACCGCCCGTCGGACGGCCGTCCCAGCATCCGCGCCAGCATCCGTTCCCCCAACGCCGGCTTGAAATGGGTGAACTCCCAATACCAGCGCACCGTTTCGGCGACATCGCCGGGGCGCCGCGGAACCGGGTCGGTCGTGTACCGATTAGCCCCACTGAAGTTCCAAAGCGTGACCGAAGTGCCCCCGTCGCGCGGCAGCAGCGCCACCAGGTCGCGCTGCCATTGCAGGAAGTCGGGCCAGAGCCCCGCCTTGCGGAAAATCTCGAGCAGACCGACATGGAACGGCGGCACGATCAGGGTCAGCGTGATGTCGTGCCGGCGGCAGAAGGCGATCATCGCGCGCACGTCGCCGATTTGCGGCAGCGCCCCGTGCCGGTTGGCCAGGCTGCGCGCCCCACGCAGCGCCTGCTGCATGGCGAAGCCCGCTTTCTGCGCGAACAGGTCGTAGGGGCCGGCGGCTTGGGCCTCGCTGCGGAAATCGGCATCGGTGGTGAAGCCATGCTGGGTCAGGGTAATCGGCGCCGGGGCCTCGTACTGACCGAGCAGGGTGGCCACGCTGTCCTCGAACGCGGCAAGGGTGAGGGTTGAGAGGGCCATGTCGTGCAGGCGTTGCCATGGACCGACCAGGATCGCCCGGCCGTCGCGCGTGTGCTGGTAGTGCGCGGTTGCGTCCGCCTCGTACCCGGCGGGCCACAGGAAATCCTCGAAATCCAGCAGCACGTAGGCATGGCGCAACCGCCCGGTGGCAGCGGCCTTGCGGAGATCGGCAAGAACGGTGGGTTCCGCCGCGCCGTCGACGCCAAAATTATAGACCGGCCGCATGGAGCGCGGCCACAGCGGGCTTCGGGGATCAAGGCCAAGATCGACCCGCGACGTGCCGAGCAGCACGGTGACCGGCCGGATTCGCGCGACCTGATAGGTCTTCGCCATCATTTCGTGCGGAGCGGCCTCGGGCTTGAGCGCGTTGAACCCGGCGAGACGGGGCATCCCGAACACGTCATAGGGATCGATCGCCGCGTCGAACCCCGCCACCGCCGCCAGCGTCAGCACCAGCGCCCCGAGCCAGATCAGGCAGAACCGCCCCGGCGTCATCAGAACTGCCAGTAGATGAAGGTGCTGAGCTGCCCCAGCGACAGAATGCCGACGGCGGAGACCAGGGCGAGGGCGACGGCCCAGCCCGCCGAGGGCCGCCAGGACAGCCACGGCGCCGCCCCAGCCCGCGGCTTCACCCCGAGTGCCGGAGCGTAGGGGGCGAGGATCTCCAGCGTGTTCGGGGCCAGCAGGGCGAGCCCGAGAGCCGCTGCGATCCACAGCCATCCGTGAACGAACGCGCTGCCGCTGGTAAGGCTGCCGGCGATCCCGGCGGCGCGGAGCCAGGCGGTCAGCCCCCCCAGGTGCAGCAGCACGGCGTTCGGCATGTCCGCCCCGAAGCCGCCCGCCATCCCGCGCCAGAGGGTTACGGCAGCGGCGACCGAGGGCGCGCGGAACAACGCCATGGAGACGACGACGGCAACGAATGTCAAAGCCCAACCGAGCGGCCGCGCCGCGCGCGCATACGCGTTCAGCTGCGGGAACAGGTGTTGCCGCGCCAACCGCCAGGCGTGGTTCACGCTCAGATAGACGCCGTGCAGGAGGCCCCACAGGATGAAGGTGTAGCCGGCGCCATGCCAGAGTCCGGAGATGAACATCGTGAGCACGGTCGGGAACAGCAGCAGGGTGAGAAAGGCGGAGAGCGACGCCTGCCGCCCGAGAACCGGCCGGCCGCGCGCGACCCGCCGTCGCGTCAGCGCAAGGCTGAGCGGGTTGTAGATATAGGCGGTCAGGAACCGCGTCAGGGTGATGTGCCAACGCAGCCAGAAGTCGATGATGTTGCGTGCCTTGAGCGGCGAGTTGAAGTTCATCGGCAGGCGCACGCCGAAGAACCGCGCGAGTCCGAGCGCCATGTCGGTGTAGCCGGAGAAGTCGAAATAGACCTGCAAGGTGAAGCCGAGCGCGGCCAGCCAGGCATCGAACAATCCGGGCGGACGGCCGGACGCGGCGGCGGCGTAGACCGGCGTGACATAGAGGGCGATCGTATCGGCGAACACCACTTTCTTGAACAGGCCGAAGCTGAACAGGCTGATCCCCACCGCGGCATCGCCGGCATCGAAGCGGGTGGAGGCGGCGTGGAACTGCGGCATCATCTCCCGATAGTGCACGATCGGACCGGCCACGAGCTGGGGGAAGAACAACACGAACAGCACATAGTCGCGCAGGGTGAATTCCTTGATTCGTCCGGCCTGCACGTCGATCAGGAAGGCGATCTTCTGGAAGGTGATGAAGGAGATGCCGAGCGGCAGGATCACATGCGTGAGCACCAGGTGCGCGCTGAAGACGTCGTTCACGGTGCTTTCGAGAAAGGTCAGGTATTTGAAATAGCCCAGGAAGACGACATTGAAGCCGATCCCGCCGAGCAGCGCCGCCCGGCTGAGGCCGGGCCGGCTGTCCCCGTATCGCTGCAGCACCCGGGCGAGCGCGTAGTTGATCAGGATGGAGGGCGCGATCAGCAGCACGTTGAGCGGGCGCCACCAGGCGTAGAACCCGATCGAGACGGCGATCAGCCAAAGGATCGCCCACGCGCGCCGCACCCGCCCGAGCCCATAGAACCCCGCCAGCGCGACCGGCAGGAAGCCGAAGATGAAAGCGTAGGAGTTGAACAGCACGCGAAGCCGCCGCGTTCAGGGAGCAGGGTGGAGCGGCGGTCCCTTGGCCTGGATCGCCCGCACGATGGCGCCGACGTCAGGGAAGGATTCCACCTCGGCAACCTTGAACTTCACGCCGAATTCGGTCTCGGCGCCGACGATGAAATTGATATAGGCGAACGAGTCCCAGCCCGGCACGTCCTCGCGCGTGGTGGTCATGGCGAGTGCGATGGCGTCGTCGCCCAGCAACTCGCCCAGGATACGGGACAGCACGGCAAGTATGTCCTGCTCGGTCATGGTGGATCTTTCCGTATGGTGGCCGCGTTCCCCTGGCAGACATCGCGACCGGTGGCAGTCGCATCGACAGATGACCGGTCCCGGACCGACACGCCCGCTCCGCTCCTGCTCGGGAGAGACGTGACGCGCCGCTGCCTAGCATGGCGCACCGCGGAAGGTCGAGGCTCGATCATGATGCGCGGCGGCTGGTGCCTTGGGTCTGCCCTCAGGCCGGCACCGGGATCGCCGGCGGCCGGCGGCGCAGCAGACGCAGCAGCGGCTGTTCGACCAGACGGGAGAACACTACTCCGCCGGCGATCGCGATCGCGGCGATCGCCACGAAGCTGACGTCCAGCGTCAGCGGCACGAAGGGCCTGATGCGCAGCAGGACCTGCTGCAGGATCATGATCGCGATCAGATGGGTGAGATAGATCGAGTAGGAGGCCGTGCCGACCGCGAACAGCGACGCCGGCACTTTGAGCGTGCCGGCCCGCTCGGAGCCGACCAGTCCATAAAGGATCATGGCCGCGGCCAGCGCGTAGGTCAGTTGGCGGGGGGGCCATTCGATCGGCACCACGGGGCCGAACGAGACGATCATGCCATTGGTGAAAAACAGCAGAGTCCCGAGCACCAGCAAGCTGCGTGGCCGCCAGGCCGGGCCGCGACTCACGAGCAACGCGACGCCCATGCCGAAAAAGAATTCGATGTTGAAAATCCTGAATGGAAGATAGCCGGCGAGACCGTGGAACCAGGGCGCGCCGGTAACCCAGAAAAAGGCGATATTCCAGCCGATCAGGGCGGCCCAGAGGGCCATCACCAGCCGCCCCGCCGTGCGGTTCAGCAGCAGCATGCCGAACAACAGGTAGAACAAGACCTCGTGGCGCAACGTCCAGGCCACGCCGAGGATGGGGTCCTGCAGGCGCGGCAGCAGAAAGATGCTGGCGACGATATTGCCCGGGCTGGTGATGGAGGCGTCCTTCTCCGGGCTGAAGATCAGGATGGCTCCGAGCCCGGCCAGCACCACCCAGTAGGTGGGAAAGATCCGGGCGAAGCGCTTCCACGCGTAGGCGCCGGCGCGCCTCGGGTGGCCGATATCCCGGCGGTGGATGTGGTAGATGATGAAGCCGCTCAACACGAAGAAGAAATCGACCCCGGAATTGGCGAAGCGGAAGGTGCCGTCGAACGGCAACCGGCCGAAATACTTCGGCCCCGACAGCATGTCGGATGCGTGCACCAGCACCACCATCGCCGCAGCGATGCCGCGCGCGGCCTCCACACCCTTCAGTTTTTCCATCGCACCCGGTCCCTTATGCAAGCGGTACCGTGCTCCTTCCCGAACCGCCGAGTCCCAGACGTGCCGCCCACCGATCCGGGGCGTCCGGGCGCGCGGCACGACGGTGCAGCCAAAACCCCCGCTGCGTTCGGGTGCGTCACGCCGTCGGCCCGCGGCGCGCGACCTTCGCATGTCGCGCCCGCCAGGGGGGTGTGCCAGGAGCGGGGGCTGCGCTCTTCTCGGCTGGTTTCGGCGCGGTGGGATCTTGCAGATCGAACGGCCACCACGCACTTCCAGGGCGGCTCGGATCATGGATCGTCCACATCACCAGCCAACCGAACGCGATCAATTCGAGCAGATAGAGGATACCGCTCATCGCAGACCTGTCCGCACCGCGGCGCCCCGCGCGGCGGCTGAGAACCCCGCCGGTGAGGGGATCGCTCCCGCCATCCGGGTCCGCCAGGCTCGGCTGCGATCGGCGGTATCCACCGTGACCGCACGCGCCACCACCACCCGGGTCGCGGCCAGTGCCACGAGGACCGTGAAGTAGATATCCCAATAAGCGATCGGCAGGAATGAGCCCGCCGTTGCATAGGCGACGATGGAGACCTGCCCCATCCGCGCAAGATCCTGCGCCCAGGCAAGATCCGCGCGGTCGCGGGTAACCCGGATGATCCAACGGGTATTCAAATACCCGACAATCGTGATGCCGAGCCAGATGAAGAACACCAGGAACCCCTGCTCGCCCAACGCCTGGAACCAGATGCTGTGGATCGCCAGGTGGCGGCCGCCTGGCACGACGGTATTGATGACGCTCTGAAATATCGTGGCATGGAACCCGGCCCCGGTCAGGGGATGACGCAGCGCCAGGAGCCAGGCGACGTGCCAGATATACAGGCGGGATTCGGCCGAACCGTCCGCCTGATAGTGGTCGATCGTGTGCATGCGGGCCACCCAGTCGGCCGGCATGAACGCGATCGCCGCGCCGAGCACCGCGCCGAGCACGATCACGCTGGCCAGCTTGCTCCGGCTGCGCCACCACAGCACCAGCGTGACCGCCAGGATGCCCAGGAAAGCACCGCGCGAATAGCTGGCGAGCACGGTCAGGAAGGTGAGGCCGAGGACGGCCAGAAGCGCCGTTCGCACGACCTTGTGGGAGGCCTGCATCCGCAGATAGTTGATCAGCGGCATCACCACCAGCAGTGCCGCGGCGAACGCATTGTTGTCGGCGATCATCGTCGTTGGCGGCCCGAACGCCTTGTGCCCGCCCAGAGTGACCACCGAAGCCCCGCCCTGATCCAGGATCCAGTATCCCATCGAGACGACGATAACCCAGATCAGCGCGTCGATCCGCCGCCGGTCGGTCAGAAGGCTGGCGGTGATGATGAAGAAGACGAACATCTTCAGCACCACCAGCCACCCTTCATATTCCGCCGGCCAGGGCGAGATCGCAAACGGCATGTTCATCGTGATACCCAGGACGAACAGCCCCATCAGCACCGTGGTCGGGTTCACCGCGATACGCTTCGGCTCCCGCGAAAACGCCCAGCCGACGATGGTGACCACGAAGCAGGCCCACGCCCAGGGCCAATCGACCCCGAACCCCCACACCACCTTGTGCGGGTTCATGAACGCGATCCAGTCCCACAGCAGCACACCGACGAACGGCCGCGCCATGGCGATGGGCAGCAGACAGAGCATCTCGAGGACGAAGATCAGGGAACGCATGCGGGTGCCGTCTGCCGGTGGTGCCACTCACGCCAAGCGCGGCCAGCGTGAACCGACCGCCACCGGACTCACCGCCAAAGCGAGCCGGCTCTTGTTGCCCCTTGGATGCTTCGCGTAGCCCGTTTCGCCCCGCGCGGCAAGCAAAACCCACCGCCTCACGCCGCCAGGAACCCCACCGTCTCCCCCTCCAGCACCACCGCCGTCAGCGGCCCGCCGAACACCGCCCCGGTGTCGATCGCGATCCGGTTCGCCCGCACCACCGGCGCCTTCACCGGCGTATGGCCGTGCACCACCACCGCGCCGAACGCCTGCTCGGAATACAGGAACGGCTGGCGGATGCGCAGCAGATCCTCCGCCACCTGCGCCGCCAGCGCCACGCCTGGGCGGATGCCGGCATGCACGAACAGATACCCGCCCTCCGCGTGGCGCAGCGCCAGCCCGCGCAGGAACGCCAGATGGACCGCCGGCACGCCCTCCGCCCAGGCGTCGCGCGGCCCATCCGGGTCGATCCCCCAGCTCGCCAGCGCCTCCCGCCCGCCCTGCACCAGCCAGTCGGTGCCCGCCGCGCGGTCCCCGCCCAGCGCATCGAGCATGGTGCGCTCGTGGTTGCCCATCAGATTGACCACCTCGAGCCCCGCCACCGGAGGCCCGGCCAGCAGCCGCGCCACCACCCCCGCGCTGTCCGGGCCGCGATCGACGTAATCGCCGATATGCAGCAGCAGCGGCGCGGCGACCGGGCGGCACACCAGATCCGCGGCGATCGCCGCGTGCAGGGCCGCCAGCCGGTCGTCGCACCCGTGGATATCCCCCACCGCGTAAACGCGCCGCCCGGCGGGCAGCGCGGCGGGGGCGGGACGGAGGTCGATCATCAGGCGGCGCGGCTCCGGCGGCTGTGACGCGGTAGCCGGCTCACGGATGCGCCGCGGCGGCCGCGGCGCGCGCGGCGGCGGTGCGCGGCTTGGGCTCATGCGGCGGCGGCGGATCGGGCACCTGGGCGCCGAGCGCGCGCGACAGCTTGACCGCCGCCTCCTGCACCGGACCCAGCAGAGAACGCGGGCGCGGCGGACGCATCCGCATCGATGGCGCGCTGACGGTCAGCGCCGCGACCACCTGGCCGGACGCGTCGCGCACCGGGCAGGTGATGCTGACGGTGCCGGGCGTCACCTCGTCGGCGGTGATCAGATAGCCGCGACCGCGGATGCGCTGGAGGTCGGCGGCAACCCAGGCCGCATCGGTGCGGGTCGCCGGAGTGAAGCGCGGCAGGCGCTGCGCCAGTACCTGCGTCTGCACCGCCTCGGGCGCGTAGGCCAGCAGCAGGCGCGCCGCGCCGGCGTGTAGCGGCCGGCGGTCGCCCGCCACGGAATAGAGCCGCAGCGCCGGGTCGATCTGGAAAGTGCCCACCGTCTCCGCCTGCAACCCGTCGCGGGCGCGCAGATAGATGTTCTCCCCAACCGCCTGGCCGAGTTCGGCCAGGAACGGCTGGGCGGCGGCGGCAAGCGCGCCCTGGTCCTGCGCCGCCCGGCCGAGCATTGCCCAGCGGGCGCCCAGTCGCCAGACGCCGCGCGCCTCGTCCTGGATCGCGAAGCCGCGCGCTTCCAGCGTGCGCAGCAGGCGGAAGGCGGCAGTGCGGCTGCAGCCGGCTGCCTCCGCCAGGGTAACCAGCGGCGCCGGCGCGATCCGGCCGAGCGCTTCCAGCAGATCGAGCGCGCGATCGACGGCAGCGATGCTGTAATCCGGGCTCTTGTCGCCGGCGGGGGGCGGCTTGGCCGCCGGCGGGGACGCGCTGCGGGCCGGGCGGGCCGGCGCCCTTTCAGACCTGGCGGCGGTCATGGCGCGGCGCAGCGGCGCCCGAACCCCAAGTTTGTCTCAGGGCACGGGAAGGACGGCAATCCAAAGGATGACTCAAGGTCTCTGATCGACACGAGCGAGCAGGCCCCCTGCCTGCGCCGCAATTTTGACACCTTGTCGCCCGCCGGTCAAACGCGAAACGTGATCGGCGGCCGGCAGCGGGCATCGACCGCCGGCGCGATGGCGATTTTCGCCCGGTCCGGCTAGTGTCCTGCCCCTGCCGTTTGCTGCCCTTCGCAGCGAAGGTCAGGGATAAGCAGGCCACTGAAAACAATAATCTAGTGTCCCGACGCATGATGACCGTATTTGCTGGTCGGGACACTAGGCTCCGCCCTCCGTCGCCGGATCGGACCCGCACACCGTGACCCAGACCACCCCCTACGATCGCCTCGCCGCCCGCTTCGCCCGCATCGCCACCATCGGGGAGGCCGGCGCCGTGCTCGGCTGGGACGCCGCGGTGATGATGCCGCCCGGCGGGGCCGCCGCGCGCGGCGACCAGCTGGCCGTGCTGGCCGGCCTCGCCCATGGCCTGCTCACCGCGCCGGAAACCGCCGCCGCGCTGGAGGCCGCCGAGGCCGCGCCGTCCCGCTCGGATCCGTGGCAGGCGGAGAACCTCCGGCTGATGCGCCACGCCCATACCCGCGCCACCGCGCTGCCCGCCGCGCTGGTCGAAGCCCAGGCGCGCGCCAACGCCGCCTGCGAGAAAACCTGGCGCGAGGCCCGGCGCACCGCCAGCTTCGCCCTGGTCCGCCCGCAGCTCGAAACCGTGGTCCGCCTGGTGCGCGAGCAGGCGCAGGCGCTCGCTCCCGCGCTCGGTCTTTCGCCCTACGACTCGCTGATGGACGGCTACCAGCGCGGCGTGCGCGCCGCCGACGTGGCTCCGGTCTTCACCGCGTTCGAGGCCTTCCTCCGCCGCGCCCTGCCGGAGGCGGAGGCGCGCCAGGCCCGCGCCCCGGCGCCGCTGCGTCCCGAAGGCCCGTTCCCGATCGCCGCGCAGGAGGCCTTGTGCCGGCGCCTGTCCGAGCGCCTCGGCCTCGATTTCGCCCATGCCAGGCTGGATCGCTCCGCGCACCCGTTCTCGGGGGGCATCCGCAGCGACGTGCGGATCACCACCCGCTACGACGAAGCGGATTTCGCCCCGGCGGTGCTGGCGGTGATCCACGAAACCGGCCACGCCCTTTATGAACGCGGCCTGCCGGACGCCTGGGACCGCCAGCCGGTCGGCGAAGCAGCGGGGATGGCCGCGCACGAGAGCCAGTCGCTGATCGTGGAGATGCAGGCCGCCCGCTCGGACGGGTTCCTGCGCTGGCTCGGCCCGGAGCTGCACGCCGCGTTCGGCGGCGACCCGGCGCCCTATGCGCCCGAGAACCTCGGCCGTCTGTGGCGGCGGGTGGCGCGCAGCCCGATC
>JAJZVS010000128.1 GCA_021845555.1 Pseudomonadota bacterium | reverse complement strand
CCCAGACGCGGATCGACGCGCTGATGCCCTGGAACTGCGCCGCAGAGACTGGGGGCTGAACGTCAAGGCGTAATCCATAGGGCCGCGGAGCTGCGCTTACGATCCAGTCCGCGCTTGACGTAGATGGCCGCAAGCTCGGCGTGCTCGGAGACGGGGTCGTCGCGCTGCTCCTGCCGTTCGCGGGCGAGGTCGGCCTGCTCGGTGTCGGATTGCGAGCTGACCGAGACGTACTCGCCCGCCGCCATCGACATCGCGCCGGCAACCAGGCCCGCGGCGGCGGTGATGAGGATGTCGCCGCGGGTTGCCGCCGCGGCGGCAACCCCGACAATCAGACTGGCGGTGGAGACGATCCCGTCGTTGGCGCCCAGCACGGCCGCCCGCAGCCAGCCGATGCGCGAGACCAGATGGTTTTCCCGATGCCGGGTCAGGGCCCGCATCTTTGTGCCTTCAGTGCTGCCATGTCGGGTGTGCCTTGCGCGATGGCCAGGCCGCGGCCAGGCCCGGTGCGTGGAGTGCCGGCTGGATCGCGTTGCCCGTCACCTGGGTGCCGATCGCAATGCGGACCGGTATGTTGAGAACCACGGCACGTCGGGACATCGCGTCGGCTCCGGTTCTTCCGGGGATGCGTGTAGACCGGGACGGCCATCGGCACCTTGATCGGGATCAATCGACCGGCGGATCCTTGCGCAGCACAGTCCCCGAGAGTGCCACTGCGGCGGGGGCGGTGTCGGAGTCGTTGGCATGTTTGCGGATGCTCCCGTGCATCGGGTCGGGCCGACGGCCCGTCGGTGGCGAGTGGCTTATCGTAGCTGATATAGACGATCTTCGGGAGCTTGCCCTCCCGCAAACCGTGTTGGTGGACCTTGGCGCCGCGGAATCGGAAGGACAGCGTGATGGGAGGCAAACGGCAGGCACGAAATACGTTCAGGCAATACCGACGTGAGATGTTGCGGGGGGGATCCGTATGCGCACCGAGCCATTTGAGTGGCCGCTACGTGATGACCTCCGCTGCCATAGCAATGGAAGTCAGTGGCCCGATGGTTTGGCGCTAAACGGCATCACGTAGGTTATGTTGAGGTAGCAATGGCTGTTTTATGGTCATATGAATAAATAGTATGCATAATATGAACATTTATCGTGCACGCATGGTGCCATTGCCTTCGGGGAGGTCATATTGTACGCCTTCATTCTCAACGACGAGGCCTCGGTGTCATGCAGATCGGCGTCTTCATCCCTATCGGCAACAACGGTTGGCTGATCTCCACCACCTCGCCTCAATACAAACCGAGCTTTGCGCTCAACCGACGCATCACCGAACGGGCGGAGCATTATGGGTTCGACTTCGCCCTTTCCATGATCAAACTGCGCGGCTTCGGTGGTCCGAGCGAGTACTGGGACCACAACCTCGAATCCTTCACCCTGATGGCCGGCCTCGCCGCCGTCACCAGCCGCATCCGGCTGTTCGCCTCGGTCGCGGTCCTCACCCTGCCGCCGCCGATCACGGCACGGATGGCGGTCACCATCGATTCGATCTCCGGCGGCCGGTTCGGGGTCAATATCGTCTCGGGCTGGCAGAAGGCGGAATACGAGCAGATGGGACTGTGGCCCGGCGAGGCGCATTTCGCGCGCCGCTACGACTATTGCACGGAATACGTCCAGGTGATGCAGGAGCTCTGGTCCACCGGACGCTCCGATTTCCAGGGCAGCTTTTTTCATATGCAGGACTGCCGCCTCAGCCCCCGCCCCGGCGCGACCATCCCGATCATCTGCGCGGAGCAGAGCGAACGTGGCATGCGCTTCGCCGCGGCGCATGGAGATTTCAATTTCGTGAGCGGCACCGGATTGAACGATCCCGCGAGCGCCGTGCCGAACCTCGCGCGCTTCAACGCCGAGGTCGCGCGCACCGGACGCGATGTTGGTGCCCTGGTGCTGGTGATGGTGATTGCCGACGAGACCGACGCTGCGGCGATCGCCAAGTGGGAGCATTACAAGGCCGGCACCGACCACGAGGCATTGGCCTGGCGCCGCGTTCAGGCGAGCGCCGACGTGAAAGCCGAGACCGATTCCACCGCCGAGCGCTTCCTGCGTCCCGAGAACCAGTTGCCGACCCACATGCCGACCCTGGTGGGTTCCTATGCTACCATCGCCGGATTGCTCGATACCATCGGTGCCATGCCGGGTGTGCGTGGCGCCATGCTGACCTTCGACGATTTCGAGCGCGGGGTCGAGCAATTCGGTACCCGCATCCAGCCGCTCATGCAGTCACGCGCCGGCGTGCTTGCGGGCGCTTCCTGATCCCACCGGCGCTGTCGCAACAGGAGCCTTGCCGTGCCCGATCACGACGCCATGCTGCCCACGGAGCTGCATGATCTGTCGATCGCCGCGGCCGCGCGGATGCTCGCGCGGCGCGAGATCTCACCGGTGGAACTGACCCGCGCGCTGCTCGACCGGATCGCCGCTATCGATCCGCAGCTCAATGCCTTTTTGCTGGTCACCGCCGATCGCGCGCTCGATCAGGCACGCACGGCGGAAGCCGAGATCATGGCGGGCACCTATCGCGGCGCGTTGCACGGTATCCCGATCGGCCTCAAGGATGTCTATTGCACCCAGGGGATCCGCACCACCGGGCATTCGCGCACCCGGGCCGACTTCGTGCCCGATTTCGATGCGACCACGGTGCGGCTGCTGGATCGGGCGGGCGCGGTCCTGCTCGGCAAGCTCGCCACGCATGAATTCGCCCATGGCGGCCCGTCCTTCGACCTGCCCTGGCCGCCGGCGCGCAACCCCTGGGCGCGCGACCACGCGACCGGCGGCTCCTCCAGCGGATCGGGCGCGGGGGTGGCGGCGGGATTGATGCTGGGTGCGCTCGGCACCGATACCGGCGGGTCGATCCGCAACCCCGCCGCGCTATGCGGGATCGTCGGCCTGAAGCCGACCTATGGGCGGGTCAGCCGCTATGGGGTCTGGACCAACTCCTACAGCTACGACCATGCTGGGCCGATGGCCTGGACCGCGACCGATTGCGCATTGATGCTGCAAGCCATCGCCGGACACGACCCGATGGACCCGGCCAGCGCCGCCCGCCCCGTGCCCGACTATGCCGCCGCGCTGACCGGCGATATCCGTGGTCTGCGCGTCGGCGTGCTGCGCCATCTCTATGAGCAGGACCTGCAGGTGGCGCCGGCGGTGCACACGGCGATGGATGCCGCGCTGGATGTGCTCCGCGGCCTGGGCGCGGTGGTGGAGGAGGCGCGGATCCGCCCTGCGCAGGACTATTACGATGTCAAGATCGTCGGCGCGGAGAGCGAACTCTACGCGGTGCACGAGCCCGATCTGCGCACCCGGCTCAGGGCGTTCGGCGAGGATTTCCTGGGCCGCTCGCTGGCCGCGTTGCTGATCACCGGCGCCGATTACGTCCAATCCACCCGTGAGCGGCGGGCGATGATCGCGGAGATGGCGCCGCTCTATGCGCGCTACGACGTGCTGGTGACGGCGGGGCCTGGCCCGGCGCCGCGGCTCGACTCGTGGCGGACGATCGCGTTCTGGCGCACGCCCTCGCTCGCCACGCCGTTCAACGTGACGGCGGGGCCGGCGCTTGCGCAGTGCATCGGCTTCACGCCCGGCGGATTGCCGCTGTCGATGCAGGTGGCGGGCCGGCCGTTCGACGAGGCGACGGTGTTGCGCGTCGCCGCCGCGTATGAGGCCGCGACGCCATGGCGGACGCGACGTCCGGCGCTCGATCCGGCCGCGGTGGCGCTGCCGTTGCCCCCGGTGCCGGATCCGGAACCCGTCACGCTCGGCGCGGCGCGGCAGGACGAACTCGCGGCGCTGTGCCGGCGCGCCGGATTGGCGCTGAACGAGCGGCATTTCGCGCAGCTCTGCGCCACCGCGCCGTATGTCGAGGCGATGACCGGACGCCTCCGGCGGGACCGCCCGTTCCTTGCCGAACCGAGCCAGATTTTTCCGCTGGGGGCGGCGTGATAACCGCCTTCGCATGCGTGTCAGATGGCCGTGATGCGCGCCTTGTTCGCCGCGCCGCCTGGGAAGGAGCTTCGCCCGAGCCATGACCGATGATGGATTCCTGCCCGGTCCGCGCTGCCGGATCGACGGATCGCCGGACGGGCCGCTTGTGGGGCTTGGCTTCGCGGTCAAGGACCTGATCGATGTCGCCGGCCACCCGACCGGCGGCGGCAGTCCGGACTGGGGGCGGGTCCAGCCGGTGCCGTCCCGCCACGCCTGGGTCGTGGAACGGCTACTGCGCTGCGGGGCGTCGGTCGTCGGCAAGACCGTCACCGACGAGGTCTCGCTCGGTATCCTCGGTGAGAACGCGCATGACGGCACGCCGGTCAACCCGCGCGCGCCGGACCGTGTGCCGGGCGGATCTTCCTCGGGTTCGGCCTCGGCGGTCGCGGCCGGGCTGTGCGATTTCGCGCTCGGCACCGATACCGGCGGTTCGGTGCGGGTGCCGGCGAGCTTCTGTGGGCTCTACGGCATCCGTCCCACCCATGGGCGGCTCGATGTGTCGGGCATCGTCGTGCAGGCGCCGGGGTCCGATACGGTCGGCTGGTTCGCGCGCGACGGCGCGCTGTTCGCCCGGGTGGGCGAGGCGTTGTTCGGCGCCGCGCTGCCCGCAACGCCGCCGCGGCGGCTGCTGCTCGCCACCGACGCCTTCGGCTTCGCCGATGCCGATGTCCAGCGCGCGCTGGAACCGATGCGCGCGCGTCTCGCCGGCCTGATCGGCCCGCCGCAGGAGGTGCTGTTGGCGCCGCAGGGTCTCTCGGTCTGGCAGGTCGCGCAGCGCGTGCTGCAATCGTCCGAGGCCTGGACCAGTTTCGCCCCCTGGCTCGATGCGGCCAATCCGCGCCTGGCCTGGAGCGTGGCCCGCGGTCTGATGACCGCCGCGCTCTATACCGATGCCGAGCGGATGCGCGCCGCGCTGATGCGCCACGAGGCGCGGGCGCGGATGACGGCGCTGCTGGACGGGGAAACCGTGCTCTGCCTGCCGACCACGCCGTTCCCGGCACCGCTGAAGGGCCAGCCCGTGTCGGCGCTGGCCTATCCGCGGGACCGGATTTCCTGCCTGACCTGCGTCGGCGGGCTTGCCGGCGTGCCGCAGGTGAACCTGCCCGGCGCGACGGTCGGTGGGGCGCCGGTGGGGCTCTCCATCATCGGTGCGCCGGGGCAGGATCTGTCGCTGCTCGCGCTTGCGCGGCGGTGGGAGGCGCGGGCGGAATAGTCTCGATGCGAGGCCGGCCAGCGCGGCCACCGCGCGGCCCGCGCCCGATCGACGTCGCGACCGGGCAACGGATGCCGCGCGATGGCCCGTGCCGCTACGCCGCCAGGGCCGGGCGCCGCGCCCGCCACGTCGTCGCCTGCTCGTAGGCATGGGCGGCGCGCAGCACCAGCGCATCCTCGAACGCGCGGCCGATCAGCTGCATCGACACCGGGAGCCCGCCGGCGCCGAAACCGGAGCAGACGCTCATCGCCGGCTGGCCGGTGACGTTGAACGGGATGGTGAACGAGGGCTTTTCCAGGGTGGCCCATTTGCCGACCGCAGTGATCTCCGGCGCCTCGGTCGGGGCCGGGGCGGTCAGGAGCAGATCGACATCGGCCATCGCCGCGGCGACCTGCTGCGTCAGGATGCGCCGCCGCCGCACCGCCTGCACGTAGTCGGCGGCACTCAGGATGCCGCCCAGCGCCACCCGGTCGCGGAACAATTCGCCATAATCGTTGAACCGCGTCTTCAACCACGGCTCGTGCACCGCGAAGGCCTCGATGACCAGCATCACCCAGCCGCAGGCCTGGAACTCGTGCAGGGACGGCAGGGTCACGTCCCGGATCTCGGCGCCGAGACCGGCAAACACCCGTTCCGCCTCCGCCAGTCCCGCTGCCACGCCGGGGCCGACCGGATGGTCCGTCTCGTGGAAATGCCGCACCACGCCGATGCGCAGCCCCTTCACCCCGGCGCCCAGCCCGCCGAGCAGATCGGGCGCCGCGCGATCGGCCGAGGCCGGATCGGCGGGATCGTGCCCGGTCATCGCCCCCAGCAACAACGCGCAATCTTCCGCGGTCCAAGCCAGCGGGCCGGTGTGATCGAGCGTGAATGCCAGCGGCTGCACGCCGGCGCGCGAGCACAGCCCGTAGGTCGGCTTGATCCCGGCCAGGCCGCACAGCGCGGCCGGCCCGCGGATCGAGCCGCCGGTATCGGACCCGGTGCCGCCCAGGACCATCCCGGTGGCGACGGCGGCGCCGGTGCCGGAGGACGATCCGGCGGTGAAATGCGCCGGGTTCCAGGGATTGCGCGCCGGCGGCCAGGGCAGGTCGAAGGACGGGCCGCCGAAGGCGAATTCATGGGTCGCGAGCTTGCCCAGCAGCACCGTTCCGGCATCCGACCAGCGCCGCACCACCGTGGCATCCTGCTCCGGCACATAGTCCTGCAGCAGGCGCGAATGCGCCGTGGTCGGGATGCCGGCGGTGGCGTAGATGTCCTTGTGGCCGATCGGGATGCCGTCCAGCGGGCCAAGACGAGTGCCGGCCATGGCCCGCGCCTCGGCCGCCTTGGCGTCGGCGCGCGCGCGCTCGGGCGTGACGCGGATGAAGGCGTGCAAGGTGTCGTCCAGCGCCGCGATGCGCGCCAGGCACGCTTCGGTCAGTTCCACCGGGGACAGCTGCTTCGCCGCAATCTGCCGTGACGCCTCGGCGATCGTCAGAAGCGGGACCATCACGCCTGCTCCGGCGTGAAGGTCAGGGCCGGCTCGGCCGCGCGCGGCAGCGGCGCGTGCAGGCGATCCAGCAGCGGCAGGATCAGCGCGTAGCCCTCGCGCAGGCTTGTCAGCTGGACGGGCGAGAGGGCAAGCCCACTCCGCGCCACCAGCGCGGCGAAGGCGGTATCGTCGATCGGGGCGGTCATCAGGTCGTTTCCTTCGGTTCGGGATCAGGCCGGGACGGCGGCGCGCGGGCAGCGTACCATCCCGCCGCCGTCGCGTGCCACGGTCGGTGGCGCGGTCGTCGTGCAGTCGGGTTCGGCGAAGCGGCAACGCGGGGCGAAGGCGCAGCCCGCCGGCAGCGCCGCCAGATCCGGCGGCGCGCCCTGGATCGCTTCCAGCACCCCACCCCGCTGGCCGCCATGCACGGTGGAGGCGAGCAGCCCCGCCGTATAGGGGTGTCCCGGCGTACGGATCACCTGCCGCGCCGAGCCGGTTTCGACGAAGCGTCCGGCATACATCACCGCAACGCGGTCGGAGATTTCCGCCGCCACGCCCATATCATGGGTGACGAACACCATCGCCATGCCCATTTCCTCCTGCAACTGCCGCAGCAGCAGCAGGATCTGGATCTGCACCGTGACATCGAGCGCGGTCGTCGGCTCGTCGGCCAGCAGCACATCGGGCGAACAGGCCAGCGCCAGCGCGATCATCGCCCGCTGGCGCATCCCGCCCGACATCTCGTGCGGATAGTTGCGCAGCCGCCGCGCCGCGGAGGGGATGCGCACGCGCTCCAGCAGCGCCTGTGCCCGCGCCATCGCCTGGGCGCGCCCGATCCCCTCGTGGCGCACGATCGCCTCGGCGATCTGCGCGCCGATCGTATAGACCGGATCGAGCGCGGACATCGGCTCCTGGAACACCATGGAGATGCGCCGCCCCCGCAGGCGCGCGAGTTCCGCGGCCGGCAGATCGAGCAGCGAGCGGCCGTTGAGCCGCACCGTCCCGCCGATGCGCGCGCGCGCCGGCAGCAGCCCCATCATCGTCTTCAGGGTGACGCTTTTGCCAGAGCCGGATTCGCCCAGAATGGTCAGCGTCTCGCCGCGGGCGAGGCTAAAGGAGACGCCGTTGACCGCCGCGATCGGCGCGTCGCGCCGGAACAACTGCACGGTCAGGTCCTGCACCGACAGCGCCGGAACGGCAGCGCTCGCCGGCGCGGCGGCGAGCGGCGGGGCGTCGGTCATTGCGGTGTCAGGCATCCAATCCCTCCCCGCCCGCCTGGGCAACGGCGCGATGGCAGGCCACCAGGTGCAGCGGATCATCCGGCGAGGCCGGCGCGCGCCCGGACGGGCCGGGCTGCGGCGGGGCCAACAGTGGCACGGTTTCGGCGCAGGCGGGGACCGCGAAGGCGCAGCGGGTGCGGAAGCGGCAGCCGGAGGGCGGGTCGATCGGATTCGGCGGATCCCCCGCCAGCGGTGGCTCCAGCGTGCGTCGATCGGGATCGAGCGTGGGCTTGGAGGCGAACAGCGCCCGCGTATAGGGATGGCGGGGGCGGGCGTAGATGGTCTCGACCGGCCCGGTTTCCACCACCTGGCCGAGATACATCACCAGGACACGGTCGCTGATGAACTCGACCACGTTCAGATCGTGCGAGATGAACAGATAGGTCAGGTGCAGCCGCTGCTTGAGGTCCGACAGCAGGTTCAGAACCTGCGCCTCCACCGATTTGTCGAGCGCCGAGACCGCCTCGTCCAGGATCACCAGCCGCGGATCGAGCGCGAGCGCGCGGGCGATGTTCACCCGCTGGCGCTGACCGCCGGAGAGTTCGTGCGGGTAGCGGCGGGCAAACTGCCCGGGGTTCAGTCCCACCTGCTCCAGCAGCAAGTTGGCCCGCGCCGTCGCCGCCGCGGCGGCCAGGCCATGGATGCGCGGCGCGTAGGCGATGCTCTCCCCGATCGTCATGCGCGGGTTGAGCGACGTGTAGCTATCCTGGAACACCATCTGCATCTGCCGGCGCATGGCGGTCACGTCGATGCCGGTGCGCGAGCCGACCGTCTCGCCGTCGAACACGACGTTGCCGGCATCCGGTTCGATCAGCCGCATCAGCAAGCGCGCGGTGGTGGATTTGCCGCAGCCGGATTCGCCGACGATGCCCAGCGTCTCGCCCTTGCGGACAAAGAACGACACGTCATCGACCGCGTGCACGGTGGCGCGGCGCCGGCCGAGCAAGCCGCCGTGGATCGGGAAATGCTTGCGCAGGCCCTCGACCGTCAGCAGCGGCTGGGCCGCGCCGCCGCGGTCGCGCGGATCGAGCGGGAGATCGGTACTGATCGCCGTGGCGCTCATGGGTTCAGCCGCACATCCATAGCGCTGCGCAATCCGTCGGCCATCAGGTTGAAACACATGGAGGTCAGGAAAATCATCGCTCCGGGCAGCGCCGCGACATAGGGTTGCACATAGATCGCATCGCGCAGCGCATTCAGCATCACGCCCCACTCCGGCGTCGGCGGCACCACGCCGAGGCCGAGAAAGCTCAGGCCGGAGGCCAGGATGATCGAGACGCTGACCAGGCTGGTGGCATAGACCATGATCGGACCCAGCACGTTCGCCAGCACGTGATGGCGGATCACCTGCGCCGGGCTGCTGGCCGAGGCGCGGGCCGCTTCCACGAAATCGAGCCGGCGGACCTGCGCGGTGACGGTTTCGGAAATCCGCGCCAGGGGCGGGATGAACACGATCGACAGCGACAGCAGCACGTTGACGGTGCCGTTGCCGAGCACGCCGCAGATCGCGATGGCCAGCAGGACGGAAGGAAAGGCGTAGAACACGTCCATCACGCGCATG
>JAJZVS010000127.1 GCA_021845555.1 Pseudomonadota bacterium | reverse complement strand
CGCCGACCCACCAACCGTCAGGCACCACCGGCCATGCGCCGCCATCGCGCCGACCCTGCACCGCCCACGCCAAAAGGGGACATTCCTACTTTGGAGGATTAGGGGACATTTCTATTTTGGGTTGACATGCCGCTGCGGCGACCGGGCCCGCTCAGCCCGGATTTCTCACAGCCAGCGCCCGCGCAGACTGTGAGAAATGCGGGTTAGCCCCGCCCGTCACCCCGCCGCCATCCGCTCGGCCAGAAGGCGAAACAGCGGCACGGCGGCGGCGAGCGCGGCCAGCGGCACGTTTTCGCCCGGCCGGTGCGCCAGCCCGATATCCCCCGGCCCCAGCACCACGCAGGGGGCGAGGGCGGACAGTTCCGACGCGTCGGTGCCGTACGGCGCCGTCTGCGGCGCGGTCCCGGTGAGTTCGGCGGCGAGGCGGATCAGCGGGTGGTCCGCCGGCAGTTCGGGCGGGCGGCCCTCCCGCGCCTCGGTCACGGCGATGCCGGCGCGCGCGGCGGCCGCATGCACGGCGGCGACGATCGGCGCGGGATCGACCTTCGCGGAGCAGCGGAACTTGATCCGCGCGGTGGCGCGCGGGACGGTGACGTTGACCGCCGCGCCGTGGTTGTCCAGCACGAGGTTGAAGTCGCTGAACGGCGGATCGTAGTCCGGGTCCTGCAGCGCGGGGTCGGTCCGCAGCCGCTCGAACACGGTCTTCATCTCGGCCAGGAACGGGATCAGCGCCCAGTTGGCGTTGCGGCCGAGGCCGGTGCTGCTGTGCGCCTGCACCCCCGTCGCGACGCAGGTGAAGCCGATGCTCGCGCGGTGGCCGCGCACCGGGATCAGCCGTGTCGGCTCCACCACCACGATCGCGCGCGGTGCCGCGCGGCGGGCCAGCGCCGATCCGGAAGCGATCAGCCGCGCGCCCTGCTTGGTGGTTTCCTCGTCGGTGGTGAGCAGCAGCGTCACCGGCACCGTCGCCGGCAGGCCGCGCGCGGCGATCACCGCGGCGGCGACGGGGCCTTTCATGTCGGCGCTGCCCAGCCCGTGCAGCAGGCCGGCGGCGTCGATCCGGCCCGAGAACGGGTCCTCCTCCCAGCCGGTGTCGGGCACCGTGTCCATATGGCCGGAGAAGGCGATGCCGCCCGGCCCGCCGCGATGGGCCACCAGCACGCGCTTGGCCACGCCGGCGGGGTCGGCGTAGTCCAGCGCCTCGACCTCGAACCCGTCGAGTTCGCCGGCCAGACGCTCGGCCACGGGCAGGTTGGAGACGAAGCTGCGGCTGTCGATCGCGACCAGGTCGCGGGCGAGGGCGGCGAGTGCTGGGGTGGGGTCGGCCATGGCGGGGCGGTCTCTCCGGTGGGGGTACGAATCGGGTTCGGTCGTGTGGCCGGTTTGCGCGCGCGGCGGAAGCAGGGAAATATCACGAACTCGCCGATGTCCGGCACCGGCTGGCGCGATCGGCCGCGCATGGGAACGACACGCATGGAAAGGGACCGGCAGGCGACATGATCCCCAAGTATCTCGACCCCCGCAGCGGGCAGACCTTCCCGCTCGATCCGCCGCGCTGGTGCGGGCCTGACCAGGCGCCGCTGCTGCTGACGCCGCTGCCGGGCATCGGCCGGGCGGAGATCGACGAAGGCGCGCGCGGCCCGTGGCGCTATCGCGCCGCGCTGCCCGAGCTTCCCGGCGGGACGGATTATGCGCCGATCACGCTGGGGGAGGGGGGCACCCCGCTGCTGCCCCGCCGCCTGCACGGCGCCGCCGCGCTGCTCAAGGCCGAGTGGATCATGCCCACCGGAAGCTTCAAGGACCGCGGCGCGACGGTCATGCTGTCGCTGCTGCGCGCGCAGGGCGTGCTCGCGGTGCTGGAGGACAGTTCCGGCAACGGCGGCGCCGCGGTGGCGGCCTATGCGGCAGCCGGCGGGATGGCGGCGACGATCCTGACGCCCGCTTCCACCAGCCCGGCCAAGACGGTGCAGATGCGCGCGCACGGCGCGGCGGTGGAGCTGGTGCCGGGCAGCCGTCAGGACACGGCGGACGCGGCGATCGCCCGCGCCGAGGCGATCTTCTACGCCAGCCACAACTGGCACCCGTTCTTCCTGCACGGCACCAAGACGCTGGCCTACGAGCTGTGGGAGGATCTCGGGTTCCGCGCCCCGGACAATGTCATCGTGCCCTGCGGTGCGGGATCGAACGTGCTGGGCTGCGAGATCGGCTTTTCCGAGCTGCTGCGGGCCGGGCAGATCGACCGCCTGCCGCGGATCTTCGCCGCCCAGCCGGCCGCCTGCGCGCCGATCGCGGCGGCCTTCCTGGCCGGGGCCGATACGCCGGTGCCGGTGACCATCGCGCCGACCATCGCCGAGGGCACCGCGATCGCCGCGCCGATCCGCCTGGCCGAGGTGCTCGGCGCGCTGCGCCTGACCCAAGGCGGGGCGGTGATGCTGACCGAGGCGGAGATCGCCGCCGCCGCGCTCGACCTCGCGCGGATCGGCGTCTATGTCGAACCGACCGCGGCGCAGCCGGCGGCGGCCTTCGCCAAGCTGCTGGCGGCGGGCACCATCGGCGCGGCGCAGACCACGGTGCTGGTGCTGACCGGCAGCGGCCTCAAGGCCACGCCGCGCTTTGCCGATATGCTGGGAGTGACGCTATGACGGGTCCGCGGATCGCGCTGCTGGGCTTCTCGATCGAGTGCAACCGCTTCGCCCCGGAAGCGACCGAGGCGGATTTTGCCGCCCGCACGCTTCTGTCCGGCCCAGAGCTGCTGGACGAGGCGCGCGCCCCCGCGCCGCGCATGCTGGGCGAACTGCCCGGCTTCGTCGCCGCGATGGATCTCGCCGGGGCGTGGGATCCGGTGCCGATCCTGCTGGCGATGGCCGAGCCGAACGGACCGGTGGCGCAGGATGTCTTCGACCGGATGATGGCGGCGTGGGAGGCAGGGCTGCGCGCGGCCGGGCGGCTCGACGGGGTGTACGCGGTGCTGCACGGCGCCGGGCTGACCACCGACGACCAGGACCCGGAGGGAACCATCCTGGCGATGATCCGCCGGGTGGTCGGGACCGCGGTGCCGGTGGTCGCCACCTACGACCTGCACGGCAACATCGCGCCGGCCGACGTGGAACTGGTGGATGCCTTCATCGGCTACCGCACCAACCCGCACATGGACATGCGCGCGCGCGGCGAGGAGGCGGCCGGGGTGATGCGACGGCTGCTCCGCGGCATGCGCACCTATCTGGCCCGGGTGCGGCTGCCGATCGTGCCGCCCACCGTCAGCATGCTGACCGGCGCGGACGTGCCGGACCGGCCGTACGGCGAGCTGATCGATCTCGGCCAGAAACGGATGGCCGAGCCGCCCTATGCCGGCCGGGTGGTGAACGTCTCGGTGATGGGCGGCTTCGCCTTCGCCGATACCGTCCATAACGGGCTGACCGTGGTGGTGACGGCAACCGATGCCGCCGCCGCGCGGGAACTGGCGAACGAGATCGCACGCGCGGGCTGGGCGCGGCGGGCGCGGTTCCGGGCCCGGCTGACCGCGCTCGACGAGGCCGTGCGGTTGGCCAAGGGCACCGAGGACCGGTCGCGCCCGGCGTTGATCTTCGCCGATGTCGCCGACAATCCGGGCGGCGGCGGGCGCGGCAACACGATGCATCTCCTGGCGGCGTTCCATGCCGCCGGCGTGAAGGACGCGCTGGTGGGCGTGATCTTCGACCCCGCGCTGGCGGCGGAGGCGGCGGGGCTGGGCGCGGGGGCGGCGTTCACCGCGCGCTTCAACCGCGACAGCCGGGATGTGTTCTCCCGCCCGTTCGACGCCCCGGCGGTGGTGCGGCATGTGCTGGCCGGACCGGTGCGCGGCCGGCGGGGGATCTTCGCCGACAACACGATCGACCTTTGCCCGGCGGTTGCGCTCGATCTGGGCGGCATCGCGGTGGTGGTGGTGTCGAACCGCGTGCAATGCGCCGATCCGGTGTTCTTCGAGGCGTTCGGCCTGGATATCGGCGCCGCGCGCGCGGTGGTGGTGAAGTCGCGCGGGCATTTCCGCGGCGGGTTCGACGAGTTCTTCGGTCACGCGCAGGTGGTCGAGGTGGATGCGCCCGGCCTGACCAGCCCGGTCCTGTCGCGGTTCGACTGGAAATACCTGCCGCGCCCGGTGCTGCCGATCGACACCGATGTGACCTGGGAGCCCGAGCCATGACGCTCGACGAACTGCCGACCCCCTGCCTGATCCTGGACCGCGCCCGGCTGGATCGGAACCTCGCCGCGATGGCCGGCGCGCTGGCCCGCCACGGCGTGCCGCTGCGCCCGCATATGAAGACCGCGAAGTCGATCGACGTGGCGCGGCGCGCGCTCGCCGGCCAGCCGGGGGGCATCACCGTCTCCACCCTGGCGGAGGCGGAGTATTTCGCCGCCTACGGCATCGCCGACATCCTGTATGCGGTCGGCATCACGCCGTGGAAGCTCGACCAGGTGGCCCGGCTGAACGCCGAGGGGGCGGATATCGCGGTGATCACCGACGATCCGCCCACCGCCGCCGTGATCGCCGCGCATCCGCGCCCGCCGCGCACGCTGATCGAGATCGACACCGGGGAGGGGCGCGGCGGCGTCGATCCGGGCGATCCGTTGCTGCTGGAACTGGCGGCCCGGCTGGGCGGGTGCCTCGCCGGCGTGATGACCCATGGCGGCCATTCCTATGCCGGGCGCACGCCGGCGGAGATGGCCCGCGTCGCCGAGGCCGAGCGCGCCGGCGTGACGGCGGCGGCGGAGCGGCTGCGCGCGGCGGGCCATGCGGTCGGGATCGTGTCGATGGGCAGTTCGCCCACCGCGCTGGCCGCCGCCTCGCTGGCCGGCATCACCGAGGTGCGGGCCGGGGTCTATATGTTCGGCGATCTGTTCCAGGCCGAGATCGGCACGCACGGGATCGACGATATCGCCGTGACGGTGCTTGCCAGCGTGATCGGCCGCCGGGACGGGCAGGTGCTGGTGGACGCTGGCGGGCTCGCGCTGTCGAAGGACCGCAGCACGGAAGCCGCGCCGACGGATTACGGCTACGGGCTGGTGCTGGACCGGCTCGGCCAGCGCGCCTTCGGGGACACGACCGTGCGCCGCGCCTACCAGGAGCACGGTGTGATCGCCTTCGATCCCGCCGATCCGCGGGCCGGGGTTCTGGGCGAGCTGCCGGTGGGCGGGCGGCTGCGGATCTCGCCCAACCATGTCTGCATGACCGCCGCCGCGCATGATCGCTACTACGTGGTGGACGGCGGCGGGACGGAAATCGTTGCGGTGTGGTCGCGGGTCAACGGGTGGTAAGCGCGCCCCCGCCCTCCGGCGGGTTCCTCGATGTCAGCGCGCGCACCCGGCTGACGGCGCTGATCGTTGCCTGCTCGCTGTTCATGCAGAACCTCGATTCCACCGTGATCGCCACCGCGCTGCCGACGATGGCGAAGGCGTTCGGCGCCGATCCGGTGCACATGAACGTGGCGCTGACGTCCTATCTGCTGTCGGTCGCGGTGTTCATCCCCGCCAGCGGCTGGATCGCCGACCGGTTCGGCAGCCGCACGGTGTTCCGCGCCGCCATCGTCGTGTTCACGCTGGGGTCGGTGGCCTGTGGGCGGGCCGAGAGCCTGTGGTTCCTGGTGGCGGCACGAGTGCTGCAAGGGGCGGGGGGCGCGATGATGGTGCCGGTGGGCCGGCTGGTGCTGCTGCGCTCCACCCCGCGCCACGAGCTGGTGGCGGCGATGGCCTGGCTCAGCATGCCGGCGCTGCTGGGGCCGGTGCTGGGGCCGCCGGTCGGCGGGTTCATCGTGACCTATACGTCCTGGCGCTGGATTTTCGACATCAACGTGCCGATCGGCATCATCGGTATCGTCGCCGTCAGCCTGTTCATCGAGGAGGTGCGCGAACCTCCGCCCGGCCGGTTCGATCTGCGCGGCCTGCTGCTGTCGGCGATGGCGCTGGCGGGGCTGATGTTCGGACTGGAACTGGTCGGCCGCGGCGTGGTGGGACCGGCGGTGCTTTGGGGAGTCCTGGGCGGCGGGCTGGCGGCCGGCTTGCTGTATCTGCTGCACGCGCGGACGCATCCGGCGCCGTTGCTCGATCTGTCGCTGCTGCGGCTGCCCTGTTTCCGGGTCGCGCTGGGGGCGATGATGCTGTTCCGTACCGGCATCGGCGCTATCCCGTTCCTGCTGCCGCTGCTGCTCCAGGTGGCGTTCGGCGATTCGGCGCTCAGGAGCGGGCTCATCACCTTTGCCAGCTCCGCCGGCGCGCTGGTGATGAAGCCGCTGACGCAAGCGACCCTGCGCCGCTTCGGCTTTCGCGACACGCTGGTGTGGAACGGGGTGGTCTCGGCGGTGATGGTGGGGGTATGCGCCGCCTTCCGGCCTGCCTGGCCGGCACTCGCGATCTATGCGGTGCTGCTGGTGGGTGGGCTGTTCCGCTCGTTGCAGTTCACCGCCTACAATACGCTGGCCTATGGCGACGTGCCGCGGCGGAAGATGAGCGCGGCGACCAGCCTTTACACCGCGGGGCAGCAACTGGCGGCGACGATCGGGATCTCCGCCGGCGCGCTGGCGCTGGAGGCGGCGATGGGGTTTGCGAACCGGGCGCCGGACGCGGGGGATTTCTCGGTGGCGTTCCTGGTGGTGGCGGCGCTGACCCTGGCGGCGGCGCCGGTGGCGCTGGCGATGCCCCGCACCGCCGGCGACGATCTGACCGGGCGCGGCGGGTTGGCGCGGCCGGCGGAGGCGGATTGAGGGGGCGGCGTCGCGGTGGCGTGCTATGATGTCGGTCGCTGCGACCTCCCGAGGCAAGAGACGATGTTGAGCGATGAAGCTCTGCGCCAGCGCCTGCGCGACCTCGAAGCGTTCAACGTCGAGCGGACCGAGACCGCGCGCAACCCGGACAAGCTGGGGGAGGCGATCTGCGCCTTTGCCAACGATCTGCCGGACAGCCGCCAGCCGGGGGTGTTGTTCGTCGGTGCGAAGGACGACGGCAGTTGCGCCGGGATCGAGATCACCGAACAGCTGGTGCAGACGCTGATGGGTTTCGGCCGGGACGGACAGATCGTGCCGCTGCCGACGCTGACCGTGCGCAAAGTGACGCTCGACGGCTGCGATCTCGCGGTGGCGGAGATTCTCCCGTCCGACAGCCCGCCGGTGCGCTACAAGGGCCGCAGCTGGGTCCGTTTCGGCCCCGCCCGACCCCTTGCCACACCGGAGCAGGAGCGGCGGCTGGTCGAGAGGCGCCGGCGCGCGGTGCTCTCGTTCGACGAGCAGCCGGTGCTCGGCGCGACCCTCGCCGACCTCGACCTGCCGCGGTTCGAGACCGAGTATCTCCCGGCGGCGATCGCGCCCGATGTGCTGGAGGCGAACCACCGCGCGGTCAGCGACCAGTTGCGCGCGCTGCGGCTGCTCGGCCCGGACGGCGTGCCGACGGTCGCGGGCATCCTGGTGCTGGGCCGCGATCCGCGGCAGTTCCTGCCCGGCGCCTATCTCCAGTTCGTCCGCTACGACGGCACCGAAATCACCGAGACGCTCCGCGATCAGCGGGAAATCGACGGCGCGCTGTCGGACTTGCTGCGCCGGCTGGACGACGTTTTGGAAGCGAATATCGCCCGGCGTACCGATCTGTCCGGGGCCAGCACCGCCATTGTGCCCGACTACCCGCTGCTCGCGTTGCAGGAACTGGCGCGCAACGCGGTGATCCATCGCGCCTATGACGGCACCAACGCCCCGGTGCGCCTGACCTGGTACGACGACCGGGTGGAGATCACCAATCCGGGCGGTCCATTCGGCGCCGTCTCGGCCGAGAATTTCGGCCGGCCGGAGGCGACCGACTACCGCAATCCCGTGCTCGCCTCGGCCGCGAAGGACCTCGGGTTCGTGCAGCGTTTCGGCTCCGGCATTCCGCGCGCGCGGCTGGCCTTGCAGCGCAACGGCAATCCGCCGCCGGAGTTCCGGGTGGAAGCGGCGTTCGTCAATGTCACCGTCCGGGCGCGGCCATGAAGACGATCGGATTCTTTAACAACGAGCATTCTGGACTTTGCGCGCGATGCCGGCTTCGTGCTGGATCTTACCGGCGGCGTAGGTGGGTTCACGACCACTGCCGGCGTGGTGAGCGCGCTGGAGAGCGACTTGCATGGGGGGACGCAGCTGCTGCTGGGTAGTGGGTCCGGGGCGTCGGTGATCGACTTTGTGAACACGTCGGCCAGCGCATTGACCAGCGCTCACTTCAGGATTGGGTAGGCGGCACGGCATGTGTCACCAGAGTCGATCGACGAATCCACGGGGGGCAAGATGTATTTTGGAACTACCATAAGATACAGAAGAAAAATCTCCATCGGAGACGGCGCAACCAGTAAAGATATACTCGATGAAATAGCCCAGTGGCTTTACGGTCTTGGGCTGAGGGATATTCAAGTAACGGCGGACACTGTGTCATTCAGACATAAGCCCCGCGTCACCTTGATGCATCGGTGGATCAATACACCCATGAGCAACCCCGCCAAAGACCAGCCCCGCGTCGGGCCGTTCGAGGGAGCGGATAGAGGTACGATTTCCGTTGAGCCCTCCGGTGATCAGATGATTATTAGCTTCGACGTGCATGTATATGACGTCTTTACGGCTGTCGATTACTATACCCGCAACTTCAGAATATCGGGCATGATGCTGCTTGTCATTGCCTCCGTCCTGGTATTACTCGGCACGCATTTTGATCTATGGATTCGGCTTGTAGTAGTGGCCGTTCTTGTCATGTTGCGCAGTTTAGCGACACGCTTTTTGCTATACTTTGGTATTACCACGGCATTTACCACTCTAGCAGGAAGGCTCCGTAAGTCTCATGCCTGCGGCCGGAGATCTTGACACGAATGGGAGTCGATCCGACTCGACGGGTCATAATCTCGGTGGTGCATACCAAGTACGATGCGGTATTCCAGCGGTTCTTGGTCCTGCGAAGAGGATCAGCTCGAAAGTCCGGATTCGCTGGCGGGTGCGTTCGTTGCGTCGGGCGATGGCGGCCTGTTGACCGGAGCGTCCTCCGGATTCAGCTGCCATGCAGCCAGGCGCGCTCATTGACATCGCCAATATCGCGGTGGAGACGGCCTCACTTGGCATCAGCATCGAGCAGTTCACCATCACGCCGTATGACGTCAACGCCTCCGGCTATCTGGCGATCATGGCGCAGCAGACGGTGATGGTCACCGACACCGTCACTCCGCTGGCCCAGGCGCTGCTGTCCACGGGCACGATCGACTTCGGCGTGGTCCGCGGCGGTTCCGTGCAACAGCAGGCGATCGGCATTATCAACGACGGTCCCAGCGGAGCGGAGGCGCTGGATGCAAGCATAGGCACCATCACCGGAGCCGGCCTCGGCACGGGGTCTTTCACCCTGCTCGCGGTCGGTCAGACCTCGACGGCGATCGCGGTGGGCCTGGACACGTCCGGGGCGGGCGTGGTCGGCGGAACGGTGGCGATCGAGCCGCCCTCTGACGGGGCGAACACCGACGGGCTGGGCGCTTCGGCGCTGCTGCTCCAGGACGTCACCGTGTCTGGCACGGTCTGTTAGCCCCAAGTAG
>JAJZVS010000126.1 GCA_021845555.1 Pseudomonadota bacterium | reverse complement strand
AACAGGACCGGGGCGGAGGGGCGCAGCAGCGTCGCGGACATGGATGGAAGATGGCGCCGGAGCGGGCGCTTGGCCAGGGGAGGGGGGCGCAATCACCACGCCCCCACCGCCGCGGTCAGCCGGAGGCCGCGCCGCCGTGCGAAGCCGGGACGAGCGAGCGCAGCCCCGCGCCGCTCAACGGCACGTCGTGCCGCACCACCCCGGTGGCGCCGAGCGGAGCCGAGGCGACGCCGCCGATCACCAGTTCCGTCCCGCCCGCGTTGCCCGTGGTCAGCAGGAGGCCGGGCCGATCGGGCACCCTCCAGCTCTCTCCGGCATGCATCAGGCGGCCGAACACGACCGCTCCCTTGGCGTCGAGCACTTGCACCCAGGCATCGGCGGTCGTGCGGATCTGGATCGGGCCCGTCGCGGCGGCCGTGGACGCGGCGGCCGCGGTAGCGGGGGCGGGGGCGGCGGGCCGCGATGACGCGGATGCCCCGGCCGCCGCCGGCGGTTGCTTTGCCACCGGCGGCGGGGACGAGACCCCGCCGTCCTGCGACCTGTCCGCCGCAGATGAAGCGATCGGAACGACCCGCGGGGCGGCCATCGGAGTCGCTGGGCCCGGCGTGGCGGCGGATACCGCCGGAGCGTCCGTGGCGATGGAAGTAACCCCCACCGGCCCGATCACCTTCGGCCCGGATGCGGCGGCTTTCGTCGGCGAAGCCGCGGGGGGTATTGTCGGCGAAGCCGCGGGGGCTTTCGTCGGCGACCAATCGACCCAGGACCGCGGCGTCAGCCCGTCCGCTTTTCGCGGCCGTGGGGCGGGTGGGGCGGAATCGGATGATGTCGCGGGTCCCGCCGCCTGCTCCGGCCTGGCGTCGCTGCCCGCAAGAGCGGTGGCGGACGCGCCGGAACCGGCGGGCGCGTGCGCGCCCGGCGGTGAAGGCGGTTCCGTCCGCTGGACGGATGCCGCCGTGGAGGCCGGCGGCGCTGCCGGGGCGCTGGCTTCGGCGGCCGGTGGCACCTTGTCCGCGGCGGGCGGCACGAGCTTCGCCGCCGGCGCCGACGGAGCGATCGGCGCTGCCGCCGCAGGGGAGGTAGTTGGGGAGGCTGTTGGGGAAGCCGCCAGTGAAGCGGCCGAGGGTGCGGGCGGTGTCGCCGGCACTGGCGCCAACGGCCGGGTCGTGGCGGTGCCGGCATCGGTGAAGGATGCCTGGTAGCGCTGCACCAGCACGGCGCCGCTGAGGACAACCGGCACCGCCCAGGCAACGCCGATCAGGGCGCGGCGGAGCGTGGTTCGGCCGGCGTGGCGGCGCCCCGCGTCGCCCGGGTCATCGACCCGCGGCGTCTCGGCGATCGGTCCAGCGCTGCCGGCCGTCAGGGCCGGCCGCGCGGAATCAGTCGGCGCGGCCGAGGGACTGGACGGGGGGCCGCCCAGGGGCGGGGCCACAGGCGAGGGCAACGGACCAGGGGCGCCACCCATCGCGGTCCCCAACGTCGGCATGGGCGCGGCCGGTTGCCGGCGCTTCAGCCGCTGCATCTCGCTCACCACCGCATCGACCAGGGCCTGCAACGGCGCGAGTTCGGCGTCCTGCACCTGCGCCAGCCGCGGCGCGACCGAGCGCTGCAGGGCGTCGAGCGACTGGCCCATCGCCTCCACCCGCGCGCCAAGGGCGGCGATCGCGGAGGGGTTCTCGCCGGTGTCGGGTTCGGCGGGGGCCGGCTCGCCTACTTCCGCCTCCGTCGGCGACCGGCTCCGCGCCCAGGACGAATCCTGGCGGAACGCGTCGAGGTTGCGGGCGATGCGGCGGAACAGATCCCCCTTGTCGAGCCGCAGCGCCTCCGCGCCGAGCCGATCGGCCGCATGGGATCGGTCCGCAGCGGCATCGGCCTCCGCCGGTGCCTGGTCATGCTCACGCGTGGCCCAGCCGCCACCGTCGGTGCGACCGATCGCCGGCCCAGCCTCTTCGTGATCCGCTGCGTTCACCTCGACCCCCTAACCGATGCCGGGCATCCCCGCGTCCCGGCATAGGACGAAACTATCCTGCCTGATCCGGCCCGAGATGGCAACGTACTGGTGTATGCCGCCCCGTCCGCCCCCAGGCCGCGCGCCCCCGCGCCCTGCACGCCGCCATGCGCGCAATTGACGCGGGCCACCGCCCCGGCCTAAAGCGAGGCCATCGGTGGCGGGCGTAGCTCAGTTGGTAGAGCGCCAGGTTGTGGTCTTGGATGCCGTGGGTTCGAGTCCCATCGCTCGCCCCACCCCCCCCTCCTGAACCTCGGAGTTTCGCCGCGATGCGCGGTGGCCGGCGGGGTTCCGAGAATGCCCCTTGGGGGGTGGTCAGTCGCCGGACGCGGCCGGCTCGGCGCCGTATTTCTCCACCCAGGCCCGGCCGATCGACGCCGCTTCGGCGGGCGTGAGCCAGGACCATTCGGCGCCGCGGGCGCGGATGGCGACCCAGCTCGTCTCGTGCCCGGTGCCGCCGGCGACGATGTGTTCCTCCACCGAATAGGGGCCGACGGCTTGAGGCATGGACGTTCCCTTTCAACCAGACAGCGTGCGGGCCCGTGGGCGACGGACCCGATTTGCGAGTCGGGCCGCCGTGCTTCCGGGGCGACCCGCCGCAATTTTGCCAAATTTCCGTAAACTGCCTCGTTCTGTCAACGAGAATCGTTCGCCCCGGCCAGAGTCGTGACATGCCGCGGCCGGCCCCAGTCGGCGGCGGCGGCGATGCAGCGGGGCACGTCCTCCTCCAGCATCAGCCCCTCGGCCACCAGGGCGTGCGCCGCGGCGGCGATCGCGGCAACATAATCGGCCGCGGTCCTGTAGCGCTCCAGCACCGAGGGGCGCGGATCGCCGGTCATCGCGCGCTCGGAAGGGGTGTCGGGGAACGGCAGCAGGCTGCCCTCCAGGCTGTGCAGCGCGCCGTGGCCGAAGCCCCGCGCGCGCGTGTTCCAGCCAGCGTAGGTCGCCATCGGCGCGGCCAGCATCGGGGCCCGCACGCCGGCCACCTCGTTGCCGTCCGCGTCCACCGCCGGCACCAGGACGGCGTAGCCGGGGCCGGGGCGCTGCTCCGGCGGCTCGCGCAGGATCCCCCGCCGGGCCTCGGGGCCGAAATCCAGCAGCGGCAGCAGGTTCGGCCCAGCCGGCGGCATCACGCCCGGGATCGGCGGGAACTGCCGGCGCCAGGTCTCCATCGGCACCAGCGTGCCGTCCGCGCGTGTCGGATGGCGGCTCGGCGGCGGCGGCGTGCCGTCGGTGGCCCAGCGGTCCATCGCGTCCAGGAGGGCGCGGAACAGCATCGAGGTGGCGAGCGTGTTCGACAGATTCTGGCAGCCGGGCTTGCGCGCCGCGCGGGCGAACGGGTCGGCGAAATGCTGCGAGCCGGCCCAGGCGTAGAGGCGCACGCCCTCGGGCTGCGGCAGGTCGTTGCCCTCGGTATCGGTGTGCGCCAACGAACCGCGGCGGTTCCAGTATTCGGTCGCGGTCTGGGTGTGCATCACCAGCGGATCGGTCCCGGGCCGTTTCAGGATCGCATCGCGCGCGCCGGTCAGGTGGTCGGTGGACATCGCGTAGGCGAACGGGAAGCTGTCGGCCGGGTTGAAATGATCCTCGTATTGCTGGCCGCCGGTCACGATCGGGCCGGCGAAGCGGTGGTTCAGCCAGGCCCGCCCGGCGCCGGCCACGTGCGGCAGGATGCCGTCGAACACCCGCCTGCCGGCCCCATCGGCGTTGGCTCCCAGATAGACGAAGTCGCGCAAGGTCCGCCCGGTCTGCGAGCGGCCCCAGGCATAGGCTTTCTCGATCGGTCCGACCGGGCTGTCGCCGGCCGGGTCCTTCAGGAAGCGCACGAACTCCCGCACCGCGACGTAGCCCATGCCGTGCACCAGCGGATCGCGGCCGGTATAGATCAGCTCGTAGATCCAGCCGGGGACGAAACCTTCCGGCAGATGGATATGGGTGTCGGAGGCAACGATCGCCTGCTCGGCCGCTCCCGTCTCTCCGCCCTGGCCCGATTCGGTGCGGGCGAAGCACCAGGCGGCGGGGGGGATCGGCTCGCGCGCGTCGTACGGGTAGCGCCGGCGGGTGAGGCTGGCCCGTGCCGGATCGCGCGAGGCGGTGGGAATGCTGCGCGCGGCGATGCGGCCCGACAGGGGCAGGGTGGTCACGCCCTCCTGGCCGATGATGTATTCCACCCGCACCGGGCCGGTGAGCGGGCCGTCGGGGCCGCGCGCGGTCGGCAGGTCGATCGTCATGCGCCCGCTCCCGGGCAGCAGGTCGCCCTCCCACGCCAGCCAGCCGACGGTATAGCCGCGGCGCATCAGGAAGCCGTTGCCGGCATGCTGTTGCGTGAGCGGGTCGTTGCTGGGCTGCGCGTCGTTGAAGAATTGCAGCGCTCGCTTGGCGCCGCGGTTGCCCCAGTCGAAGAACAGGCGGCGGTTGCCGCGGGGCGGATCGGCGGGGGCGAGCAGCATGAAATCGGCGGTGCAGCGCACCATCCCGTCCGGCCCGCGCGGGGCGAGGGGGAGATCGACCACGAATCCGTTCTCCGGCGCGGCCGGATCGATCGCGATCTCGGCGCGGCCAGTGAGGCGGTCGTAAGCGCCGACATCGGCGAAGCTCTGGCCGGCGGCGAAGGGGCGGCGGTCGGTAAGGTGGAGACGGACGGTGGGGGACATCTGGGTGCCTCGGGCTGCCGGGCCCGAGGAGGCGGGGGAAGCAGCGCGAGGTCAAGCGGGGGGTGGCAAGCGCGCCGGATGCCGCGGCGCGGTTATAGCACCGATATCGTAACGATAAGGGCGTGGCTGGGCGGTGGGGGATCAGAACTCGGGAAGCGGGGTGCCCATGCGCTGGCGGAACAGCAGATCCTCGTTGCGACGGAGGGGAAATTTTTGCGAGGGCCGCGCTCGGGGCGGTGGCGCGGCGGAATCGGGGGGGCTGGTCCCGGCGGGATCGGTACCGGCCGGGCCGCATCCCGGCGCCTGCCGGCGGCGCGGCGACTGAGGTGGCCCCATTCCTTCGGACAGCCTGGCGGCCTCGCCAAGCCGTCCAGCACTCGGAGCGCCCCCGGCTGATCACGGGCTCGAAACGCGGGTTACGCTTTTATATAGGCACCCAGGCGAGAGGATCACCCGCAAGGGGCGGCGCCGCCGTCGCCCGACAGATCGCCCCAGCCGGTCGCGCGATCGATGCGGATCGCGATCACCGGCAGCGCCTCCAGCGCCATCGCCCGCAACTGCGGATAACGCGCGCGCAGCAAGCTCTGCGCCGCGGCGTGCTCGGCCCCGCCGCGCAGGATCTCGGCCCGCCCGCGCAGCATCACCCAGCCGAGCCGGCGCCAATCCTCGTCGTAACGATCCACCACCAGCGCCGCGGCCGGGTTGGCGGCAATGTTGCGCAGCCGCTGCAACGGCCGGTCGGTGCGCTTGGGCTTTTCGTCGATGGTGATGAACAGGCTGGCGCCGTCCAGAGCGTAGCACACCGGCACGACGTGCGGCGCGCCGCGCGGATCGACGGTGGCGAGCCGTCCGACCCGCCCGGCCTCGACGAAACGTCGTTGTTCCGGGGTCAGCATGGGCCGAACGGCACCTCCTGGGCCGGGTTCAGAACCCGAACATATGATCGAGCGAGAACGCCCCCGCGCCGTGTTCCAGTCCGCTGTAGCCGAACAGCCGGCAGGTGGGATCGCGCACCAGCACGTAGCCGTCGTGCCCGGCGCGCGCGATCGCGGCGGCGCCGAATACCTCGATGGGGCGCACCGTCGCCGAGCCGCGGCAGGGAATCGCGATCCGCTCCTCGGCGATCGGCCTTCCCGCCGCATCGTGCAGGATCAGCGCGGTGGCCGAGTGCGGCAGCCAGGGGGCGGAGGCGGGATAGATCAGCACCGCGAAACCTTGCCGCTCGGCGTCCCCGAGGCGCAGGAACAGCCGGGTCGAGAGCCCCGGCGGCGGGCCGGAATAGGATTGCGGCTCGTCGCGCCAGGTCATCAGCGTGTTGAAGATATGCGCCCCGAAGCTCGATTCGGCGGCATGGCCGCCGGCGCGGTCCTCCCAGCGGAACAGCGCGTGCATCCAGCCGTCCGCCGTCCCGCCGGCGCGGAAATCATAGACGAGCTCGGCGTGACCGGCGGCGGTGGCGGGCAGGTCGTCGAGATCGAGCGCCAGCCCGTGCGCCCGGTCGAGACAGCCCAGGAAACGCTCGCCCACCAGGTTTCCCGCCGTATCGAATAGGTCGAGGCGCAGCGGCAGGCTGGTCTGGGTGGTGGCCATCGGCGTCGGCTGCACGATGGTGCGGAAGCGGGCCGGGTCGAGCACCGGGAAGGGCAGCAGGAACCCGCGCCCGAGCGCCGGCGGCAGCGCGGTGATCGCTGGCTCGGGGCGCAGGTCGGCGCGCTCGACATTCACATGCGCGATGCGGGTGCGGCCGGCGCGGGTCACCTCGTAGCGCGGGCGCACGACATGCCGGCCGGTCCGCAGCTCGATCTGCGCCGGCCAAAGCAGATCGGGCAGCACCTCCGAAACGTCCACCGCGACGGTGGCGAAGGGCCCGACCGCGCGATCCAGCGCGACCGGCCGTTCCGCCCCCATCCGATCCAGCGTCACCGCGCCGGCCGGGATCGGCGCGGCGTGGCTGTTCTGCAGCCACAGCACCACACGCTCGTCGGCGCGCGGCGCCGGCAGGCCGGCATAGCGGTCGGACGGCCAGGCATTGGCGTCGTGCGTGCAGGACAGGCTGGCCCTGCCCTCGGAGGCATAGGTGTCGAGTGCGTATTTCACCACGTCGTGCCCGGCGGCACCGATCGCGTGCAGGAACAACTGGCCGGTGAATGCGGGCAGGCCGAAGCGGGCGCGCACCTCCCGGCTGTCGATCGAGAAGCCGCCCGGTCCCGCCGGCAGGTCCTGTTCCCAGGTGGCGAGCGGCGCGCCGTCCGCGCCGAACAGGCGCAGCCACAGGCGGATCGGGCCGGCGCCGTAGCCGGCCCAGTAGTTGGCCGAGACGAGCCGGGTGGACAGCCCATCCTGGTCGCGGAAGAAGACGAAGTTGGTGGCGAAGTTGAGCCGGTCGAGCGGGCGGGCCGGTACCGTCAGCATCGCCGGCGGCAGTTTCGCCTCGTCCAGGCTCGCCACGGCGGCGCCGGACGGGAGGAAGGGCGCGATGCGGGCGCTCGCGCGGCTGGCGTCGAAGGCGGCGATCAGCACGCTGCGCGCTTCGGCCTGTGGCAAGTCGGTCAGGGCGCGGGCGGTGAGGCCGGCGCGCGCGGTGCCGACGGCGGCGACATCGTGCACGAACAGGGTGATCGGGCCGGGCAGGCCGGGATAGAGCGCGAGCAGGGCAGCGGCGATTCCGTCCGGATCGTACAGCGCGACCGGGCCGGGCAGCCGGGCATAGAGCCGGGCGATCGCTTCGGCAGCCAGCGGATGGGCCAGCGCCTTGTAGAGAACGTTGCCGCCGGCGCGGGCGTCGAAGGTGGCGATTTCCAGCATCGGGTCTCCGAAAGTCCTGGTTCCGAACGGCGCGACCCCACGCCCGCCTCGTGCGGCCCCGCTGGCGTTGCCGAAGCGCAGGGAAATCGGGGCGGATCGGGGTAAGGCCGGTCTGGTGACGTTGGGCGGCGGGAGGGGTTCGCTCTCGGCCGGAGCCGGTCACAGCCCCAGTCGCCGCCGCACCTCCGCCGCCGCCATCGCCGTATCATCCAGCGGCGCGGTGGGCCAGAGCTCCAGCCGCCCGGCGAACCGGCGCACCCGTCCGTCCGCCAGCAATCCGGCCGCGAACCGGCCGATCCGGCGCGAGCTTCCCGGCAGATCCGCCACCAGAACCGGGGCCGAGGTCGCCACCGCCTCGGAGACCATGGACACGCTGTCCACCGTGGCCACCACCGCGTCCGCCAGGGCCAGCATGCCGAAATAGGGATTCTCCCCGGTGCCGTCCCAGATCCAGGCGCCGAGCGGGGCGAGCACCTCGGTCAGCGTCCGCACCACCGCGGGATCGGTGCGGCGCGACGGGGTGAGGACCAAGCCGACCCGGTCCGCCCGCATCATGCCCGCAAGATCCTCGGCCAGCCGGCGTCCCACCGCCGCATCCAGCCGGAAGCGCCCGTTGCTGCCGCCCACCAGGACCGCGACCAGCGGGCGGGGCAGGGCGGCGAAGCGCTCCCGCCAGGCCTCCGCCGCGGCGGCCAGGCGTTCGGGCGTGACGCGATGCAGCGCGGTGCGGGTCACCACGACGTTGGGGCCGGTCAGGTCGTCGTGGCGGTTGACCACCACCACTTCGAACTGGCGCGGGTCGATGCGGGGGTGCTGGACCTGCACCACCGCCACGCCGTGCCGGCGCAGCGCGGCCCCGACCACGCCACCGGTGCCGCCGCAGGTGATCGCGATGTCCGGCCAGGGCGGCGTGAGGGCGTCGCGCACGGGCTTCAGCGGCGCGGGCCAGGCCTTGGCAGAGATCCAGCGCCAGGGCGCGCGCGGGATCAGGGTCCGCAGCTCCGGCGCCAGGCCGGCGGCTTCCGCCAGGCCGATGGCCTGGGTCTGCAAACCGGCATAGCCCTCGCTGAGGATCCAGCTGCGCGGCGGCGCGCTCACCGGCCCTGGAAGCGGGGCGCCCGCTTTTCCTTATGGGCGCGGATGCCCTCCTGCATGTCCTCGCTTTCCCGCACGCGGGCGATCGCGCGGCTGGTGGCGACCAGGCGCTCGACCGGCCCGACCGGCATGATCTCGCCGGCCAGGCGCTTCAGCGTACCGATCACCAGCGGCGCCTGATCGAGCAGGGTTGCGGCCATCTCCAGCGCCGCCGCCTCGTGCCCGCCGGGGGGCGCGATCCGGTTGACGAAGCCCACGTCGTAGGCGCGTTGGGCGGAGATCTTCGATCCGAGCAGCATCATCTCCATCGCCAGGTGATGCGGCATGCGGGTCACCAGGGTGCTGATCATGCCGCCGGTGGTGCCGAGCTTCGCCTCCGGGTAGTAGAAAATGGTGGTGTCGGCCGATACCAGAAGGTCGCACATCATCGCCAGCACGACCCCGCCGCCGACGCACCAGCCGGAGGTGGCGGCGATCACCGGCTTGTCGGTGGTGAAGCCCACGCCCGGCACGGCGCGCCAGAGTTCCGGCAGGTCCGAGACATCGGCGCCGGCGGTGAAGGCGCGATCGCCCGCGCCGCTGAGGATGGCCACGCGCTGGTCGGAGGCGTCGAAGGCCTGGAACGCCTGTTGCAGCGCCACGGCGACGGCGGCGGAGATCGCGTTCAGCCGGTCCGGTCGGTTGATCCGGATGATCGAGATCGGGCCGCGGTGTTCGACCGTGACGACGTCCATCGGGGGTCTCCCAGGGGAATCCGTGTCGTGGTGGGCCCTCGGGCGGCGAGAGCCGCCGGCGCCGCGCCCCGCATGCACCGGCAGCGGGCTCGGGGCAACCCGACCGGCGGCCGGGGTGGCATGCGTGGGCCGGGGTGGCGGCCGCGGCCGGCGCGGCGGATCGCGGCGGCGAGGGGCGCCGCGATCCGCTCAGACGCAGGTCAGACCGGCGCGCCTTCGATCATCTCGCCGAAGCGCTTGAAGGACGTGCCATCCCAGCGGGCGAGTTGCATCGCC
>JAJZVS010000125.1 GCA_021845555.1 Pseudomonadota bacterium | reverse complement strand
GGCCTCGCAATACTGGCCGATGGCGGTGATGGCGGTGGCGAGCCTCACCGCCGCCGGCTGGCTGTTCCGCAAGCGGGTGACGTGAGCCGGCCGCCGGATTGTCCGCCAGCGGCCCGCTTCCCGCCCAACTCGTTTCAGATTCGGCGTTATCCCCCCGGGATCAGGCTGCCGGCGCCGAGCCCGGCGAAGCTCGCGATCTGTGACAAAAGATCCGAGTTCAGGCTCTGCCCGACGCTTGGGGTGCCGGCGGAACCCGCTGCGGCTTGCCCGTTGGTCGCCGACTGAATCGCGCGATCGAAGTCGTGGCGACGGTGATGGGGCGGGCTGGCGGGCGAAGCGGCGGCCTGGGTCTGGGCGGAACCGATTGCGGGAGCCGCGGCGCTCAGTGTCATGGGGAACCCTCCTTGTCTGGGGACGCGCCGGCGCAGGTGCATCCGTCGTGCCAGAGGCGAGGCCCGGCCCGCGGCGGCGTTGCGGGCCGGGGTCCGCGCGCCCGGCCCGGTGCTCCGCCCCCATCGGGCAGAGCCTGCCCGGCAGATCCTGCCGCCCCACCAACCCCGCGCGCGCCCCTCCGAAATACCGGAAGGGTCGGTATTTCGGGCGGGATCAGTGCAACGCTGTGGCCAGCAGCACCACGGCGCCGGCGGCCAGCATGACGAACGGGCTGAGTTCGGTGAGGGCCAGCACCAGCGTGGTGACCAGCGTGACCGCGAAGGCCGCCGGGCTGTGCTCGGTGCCGCGGATCAGCGCCAGCCCGCTGGCGATGGTGAGCCCGACCGCGATCGGCGCCAGCGCCCGCTCCACCCAGCCGCGCCAGCCGGGCGGACCGTCGCCGCGCCGCCAGAACCGCGCCGCCAGATAGGCGAGGATCGAGGACGGCACGAACATCGCCAGCGCCGCCACCGCCGCACCGGGCCAGCCCGCCGCCTGGTGCCCGATCAGCACCACGATCAGCGACCCCGGCCCCGGCGCGGCACGGGAGATGGCGAACATCGCCAGGAACTGCGCGGCCGTCATCCAGTGGTAAACCGCGACGGCGGCATGCTGCATTTCTGGGATCACCCCGGCGGCGCCGCCGACCGACAGCACCGAGAGCAGGCCGAACAATGCGGCCAGATGCAACAGCGTGGCGGTCACGCCGCGCTGTCCTTGTCCTTGACCGCTGGCCCCTCAGCCGCCGGCCCCTCGACCGTCGGCGCGGTGCGCGGGGTCAGCGCGAGGCTCACCGGGATCATCACCAGCAGCGTCCACTGCAACGGGATGCCGAGCAGCCCGACAGCCACTGCGATGATCCCCGCCACGGCGAACGGGGCGCGCCCGCGCAGGTTGCGCCGGCCGAGGCGGATACCGATCGACAGATTGAGGCCGATGCCGGCCGCCCCCGCACCGGCCAGCCCGAGCGCCACCCATTCCCCCGCCGCGCTCCCGTGCAGCGCCGTATAGAGCGCGCCGAGGCCGAGAAAGAACCCCAGCGGCAGAAGCATCAGCCCAGCAAGCGCGACCAACCCCCCAAGCGCGCCGCGCAACTGCGAGCCGATATAGACCGCGAGGTTCGCGTTCAGCGCGCCGGGGACAATCTGCGCCAGCGCGTAGCTGGTCAGGAACTGGCGGTCGTCGATCCAGCCGCGCTTCTGCACCGCCTCGCGCCGGATCCAGGCGCTCAGACCGCCGCCGAAACTCAGGGCCCCGGCGGTCAGGAAGCCGCGGAACAGCGCACCCAGGCTTGGCCCCTGGGGGCTTGATCCCAAGGGGCTTGATCCCAGCGGGGGTGGTCCCAGGAGCCTCGGTACCTGAGGACTTGGTCCCTGGGCATTCGGCTCGCGGGGTGCCGCGCGGGACGGGTCGGCGCCGTTGCTCAGGGCAGCGGCCGAGGCTGGCGTGGCGGCGGGGTCATTCGCGCGTCCGGTCGGCGCGAATCAGGCCGCGATGGCTGGGGGCGTCGATGAAAGCGAGCACTTCCCCCACCAGGGGATCGGCGCCGAAGCGCGCGCGCGCCGCCGCCAGACGCTCGGCGAACACGCCGGGGCCGTGGAACAGCGCCTGGAAGGCCGCATGCAGCACCGCGATCTGGCCCTTGTCGAAGCCGCGGCGCTTGAGGCCGACCACGTTCAGCGCGGCCAGCCGGGCACGATTGCCGATCACCGTGCCGAACGGGATCACGTCCGCCTCCACCCCCGAGACGCCGCCGATCATCGCTGCCCGGCCGATTCGCACGAACTGGTGGATCGCCGCCGCGCCGCCGATCACCGCGTGATCGCCGATGCTGACATGCCCGCCCATCACGGCGTTGTTGGCGACGATGACGTGATCGCCCAGCGTGCAGTCGTGCGCGACATGCGCCACCGCCATCAGCATGCAGTCGGCGCCGACGCGGGTGATGCCGCGCCCGGTGGCGGTGCCGCGATGGATGGTGCAGTGCTCGCGCACCTGGGTGCGGGCGCCGATCTCGCAGCGCGTGGGTTCGCCCCGGTATTTCAGGTCCTGCGGCGCCAGGCCGACGGTGCAGAACGGGTACAGCACGACCTCAGGCCCGATGCGCGTGTGCCCGTCCACCACGACGTGGGAGACGAGTTCAGCCCCGTCGGAGATCGTCACATTTGCGCCGATCTGGCAGAACGGGCCGATTCGCACGCCGCGGCCGAGTTCGGCGCCCGGGGCGACGATCGCGGTGGGGTGGATATCCGCGCCGCCACGCAGCGGTTCGAGCGGGATGGCGACGGCGTGCATGCCGGGGAACCTTTCGCAAGCAGAGGGTCGCAACCAGAATCCGGCGGCCCGGGTAGAAGCCTCAGGCTAGGCCGCGATGGTGGCGCGGCCAACTCAATCATTGTTGCCGGAGGTTTCCGGCGGCGGCGCATAAGCGATTGTTTCAGCCAGAAATTCGGCAGGATTGCGGCATCAGGCGCGGTCCATGATCATCGCGGCATAGGTCGCTTCGGCGACCGTCGTGCCATCGACTCGCGCAACCCCCTGGAACTTCCAGACATTGCCCCGGTTGCGCAGCTTCTCGACATGGATGTGCAGCTGATCGCCCGGCATCACCGGGCGGCGGAACTTCGCGCCTTCCACCGACATGAAATAGACCACCTTGCCGGCGGCCTCGGGGCCGAGCGTTTCTACCACCAGCACGGCGGCGGTCTGCGCCATGCTTTCGATGATCAGCACCCCGGGCATCACCGGGTGGTTGGGGAAATGTCCCTGGAAGAAACCTTCGTTGATCGACACGTTCTTGATGCCGACCGCCGAGCGGTCGCGCACCAGATCGATCACCCGGTCGATCATCAGGAACGGGTAGCGGTGCGGGATCGCCTGCAGGATCCGGGCGATATCGATCAGCGCCACGCGCCCCCCGGCGACCTCCGGTCCATCGCCCAGCGTGCTCATGGCGTGCCTCCCTCCCGGCCACGGGCCGTCTTGCGGCGCAGCCACGCCACCTGGCGGAGGAACGCGTTCAGCGGTTGGGCCGGGGAGCCCAGAACCTCCGCCCCCGCGGGCAGATCGGAGATCACGCCGGCCTGGGCCCCGATACGGGCGCCGCGGCCTACCCGAACATGTCCATTGAGTCCGGCCTGGCCGCCGATCATCACATGGTCTTCCAAGGTGGTGGAACCGGAGATGCCAACCTGCGCGACGATCACACACCACCGGCCAATATGAACATTATGGCCGATCTGCACCAAATTGTCGAGCCGGGTGCCGGTGCCGATCACGGTATCGCGCAGGGAGCCGCGGTCTATCGTGCAGTTGGCGCCGATCTCGACATCGTCCTCGATCACCACCCGGCCGAGCTGCGGCACCGAAAGAAAGCCGCGGTCGGTGATGGCGAAGCCGAATCCGTCCTGGCCGATCCGCACACCGGGAAACACCGTCACGCGCGCGCCCAGCAGCGCGTGGCTCAGGGTGGTGTGCGCCCCGATCCGGCAGTCGGGGCCGATCGTCACGCCGGCGCCGATCGCCGCGAGCGGCCCGATCCGGCAGCGCGCGCCGATCTCGGCGGCGGGGCCGATCACCGCCAGCGGGCCGATCTCGGCCGAGGGATCGACGCGGGCGGCGGGATCCACGACGGCGCTCGGGTGAATGCCCGGCACCACCGGCGGCAGCGGATGGAACAGCGCCGCGACGCGCGACCAGGCGGCATGCGGGTCGGGCGTGAGGATCGCCACGGTCCCCGCCGGCACCGCGGCGGCGAGGTCCGGATGCACCAGCACCGCCCCGGCCCGCGTGGTCTTCAGGTCCGGCAGGTATTTGCGGTTGTCGAGAAACCCGACCTGATCCGGTCCCGCCACCGCCAGCGGCGCGACTCCGGCCAGCAGCACCTCCGTCGCCGGCGGCGACACCGTGCCCCCGGCCGCCGTGGCGACGGCGGCCGGGGTAAACGGACCGCTGCGGGCGAAGAAGCGGGGATCCCCCGCGATCTCGGGCCGCTCCATCGCCGCGCTTAGTGACGCACGGGCTTATGCGCGGGTTCTGCCTTGCGCGCGGGCTTGGCCTCCGCCGGGCCGGGATGAACCGTCAGCGGCGCAACCCCCTCGGGCGGCACATCGACCGAGGGCAGCGCTTTGTTCAGCAGCACCACCACCTCGGGCGTCAGGTCGAATTGCGGCGTGTTCAGCGCCACCTGGGCAGCCTGCAGCACCAGGTTCATGCCGCGGCTGGCGGCGACCCGCTGCACCACGCCCTGCAGGGTGCGCTGGATCTGCGCCAGCGCGAACTGCCCCTGCTCCTGGATCACCTGGTTGCGCTCGGTGAATTTGCGGCGAGACGCGGAGATGCGGTCCTGCAGCGCCTTTTCCCGCGCGCGGAGCTGCACCGGGGTCAGCTTGGCGCGATCGACTGCCAGCTGCTCGCCCAGCGCGCGCAGGGCGAGCTGCTCCTTCTGCGCGTCCTGGTTCAGCTTCTGCCGGCGCTCGGCCAGGATCTTGTCGGCCGCTTCATAGGCGGTGGACTGGCGCAGCACGTCCGGCACCGACAGCACGCCGATCACCGCCGCCGGGGGCATGCTGCCGCGCGGCACCTCGGGCAGCGCCGGGGCGGGCGGCAGCTTCAGCTGCAGCTGCTGCTGCGCGGCGGCTTCCGGCGCCGGCGCCGGGTGCTCGACCGGATGTGCCACCGGATGGGCCGGAGCCGCCGGATGCTGGCCGGGGACGAACCACTCCTTTCCCTGCTGCGCCATCACCGGCGCGGCCGCGAACAGAAGGGTAGCGAGGCCGAGACCGGCCACCGCAAGACGTCGGGAATGCGTCACTAGAACCTCGTGCCAAAGCCAAAGCGGAAGACTTGCGTCTGATCGCCGGGCTGTTTCACCACAAACGGCGTGAAGTCAATGTTGATCAGCCCGAACCCGGTCCGCCAGGAGATCCCGAAGCCGAAGCCCATGCGCGGCGCCGAGGAGGCATTGATCGCCGGACAGGTCCCGTTCGGCTGCGACGGGCAGCTGCCGGACTCGAAGCTGCCCTGCGTCAGCGCGCCGATATCGACGAATGTATGCGCCGACAGACCAAGATCGGGGGAGACCGGCAGCGGGAAGTTGAGCTGCGTGGATTGCGTCCACATGAACCGCCCGCCGAGCGAGTCCCCCGTGGCAGCGTCGTGCGGTCCCACACCGCCGGTCTGGAAGCCGCGCAGATTGTCCCCACCCAGGAAGAAGCGGTCGATGATCTGCTCCTGGTGGCCCAGATTGAAGAAATACCCGACGCTCCCGCTCACCCGGATGTCCCACTGGCTGTTGCCGGTCAGGCGGTCGAGCGGGATGTAGTAGGCGCCATCGATCCGGGTGCGCAGGAAGTGGGCGGTCCCGCCGAGGCCGGCGAAATCGGTCCCCAGTGACACATAGTAGCCCGTATGGGGGTCGATCGTGCTGTCGCGGTAGTCCAGCGTCAGCGACTGGCCCAACTGCGACAGCAGCGTGGTCCCGGCTTCATCGAAGATATAGGCGCTGGAGCCGGGGACGATGTTGTACACGGTCCGGTTCGCCAGCGTGTAGCTCCAGACCTGCGACAGGTGGTTGGTGAAATTATAGCCGACGCGGGGAGCAACGCCGACGCGCCGCTCGTCGTATGGCGCCACTCCGAGATTGTTGGTCTGGATCAGGAACACATCGATCCCGGCCAGCAGGTTGCGGTCGAGGAAATACGGATCGGTCGCCGAAATGTCGAACGAGCTCTGCTTCTGCGCCAGGATGCCGTTGATGCCGGCGTCGATCCCGGTGCCGATCAGGTTGCGCTCGCGCAGCCCTGCCTGGGCGAGCAGCCCGGCGTCGGTCGAGAACCCACCGCCCAGGCTGAGCTGGCCGGTCGCCTTCTCCTGGATATGCGTGGTGACCACCGCCTGGTCCTGCGTGGTGCCCGGCGAGACGGTGATGGTGGCGTGCTCGAAGTAGTTCAGGTCCTTCAGCCGCTGCTCGGTCCGCCGCAGCGAGCCGGCGTTGAACGCGTCGCCTTCGGCGACGTGGAACTGCCGACGGATCACCTTGTCCTCGGTGCGCGTGTTGCCGACGATGTCGATCCGCTGGATATAGACGCGCGGCCCGCGGCTCACGTCGAAATTCAGCGCGACGACATGGGTCTTGGCATCCGGCTCGATCTTCGGCTTGACCGCGACGAAGGCGAAGCCGTGGCTGCGGACGTACTCCTCCATCTTGCTGGCGCTGCGGTCCACCGCGTCGCCGTTGAACCAGTCGCCCTTGGCGAGTTGGAGTTCCCCGGCAAGCTGGGCCGGCGTGATCCCCTTGAGGGAGGAGTGGATGTCGATCTTGCCGACCCGGTAGCGTGCGCCCTCATGCACCGTGAAGGACAGGAAGAAGGACTTGCGATCCGGCGCCAGTTCCGCCGTGGCATCGACCAGACGGAAATCGACGTAGCCGTGCTTGCGGTAGAATTTCCGGAGCAGCTCCTTGTCGAGCGCCAGGCGCTGCGGGCTGTACTGATCGGCGGTGGAGAGAAACGCCCACCACCGCTCCTCCCGGCTGTTGATCACCTCGGACAGGCGACTCTGGCTGTAGGCGTGGTTGCCGACAAAGACGATGCGGCTGATGAGCGTCGCCGGACCGTCGTTGATCTCATAGACGACGTTCACCCGGTTCTCCGCCAGCCGGATGATCTGCGGATCGACGCTGGCGTCGTAGTGCCCCTTTTCGGCGTAGGCATCCAGGATCCGCTGGCGGTCCGACGCGGCGGCGGCGCGGGTGAACACCGCGCGGGAGCGCAACTGCACCACCTTGCGCAGCTGTTCGTCCGTCAGCGTGTGGTTGCCGTCGAACAGCACCTCGTTGACCAGCGGGTATTCGGTCACATGCACCACCAGGGTGCTGCCCGCGCGGGTCAGGCTCACGTCGCGGAACAGGCCGGTGGCGTAGAGCGTCTTCAGGCTCTGGTCGAGGCGGGAGGGGTCGAACGGGTCGCCGGGACGGACCAGCATGTAGGACAGGATGGTGCCGGTTTCGATCCGGTGGTTGCCCACCACCTGGATCGCGCCGATCGTTCCCCCCGGCTGGATCGCCGGATCGGCCGCCCTGGCGGCGGAGGGGGCGATCACGCCGATCGCCACCACGCTCGGGGCGAGCAGACTTGCGGCGATCAGACTAGGGCACAGGCAGGCCAGGGCCAGCAGGGCGGCGCGAAAGCGGATCAAAACGGAAAGCCTCCCAGATGCAGCCCGACCCCATGCGACGCGCCGCGCAGCCGGTGGCGGGGCGGGCAAGGCGGCCGGACAATAGCCGCGCTGCCGCCCCGACGCCAGCCGCCGTCCCGGCGCGACCGTCCCGCTCAGGGCCGCAGGGTGAACCGCGCCGGCCCCGGCGTCCGCAGCGGTGCCGCAAGCGCCGCGAATTCGCACAACAGGGGCCGGGTCTCGCGCGGGTCGATGATCTCCTCCACCCAGAACGACTCGGCGGAGCGGAACGGGGAACGCAGCGCGTTCAGCCGCGCGTCGATCTCCGCCAGCTTCGCCGCCGGGTTGGGCGCGGCGTCGATCTCCGCCCGGTAGGCCGCCTCCACCCCGCCTTCCAGCGGCAGCGAGCCCCAGCTCCCGGACGGCCAGGCGTAGCGCAGCGCCAGCCGCCCGCCGGGCTGATGACCGAGCCCGCCCACCCCGTACACGTTGCGCACGATCACGCTGCACCAGGGCACGGTGGTCTGGCAGATCGCCGAGATTGCCCGCACCCCCCAGCGGATCACCGCCGAGCTTTCCGCCGCCAGCCCGACCTGGAACCCCGGGCAATCGACCAGATGCACGATCGGCAGATGGAAGGTCTCGGCCAGATCGACGAAGCGGATGACCTTCTGGCAGGCGTCCGCGGTCCAGGCGCCGCCGTGATACAGCGGATCGCCCGCCAGCACCGCCACCGGCCAGCCGTCCAGCCGCGCGAGCCCGGTGATGACCGGGCGGCCGAAGCGCGCGCCCATTTCGAAGAAACTGTCCTTGTCCACCACCGCGGAGACGATGCGGCGCATGTGGTAGGCCTGCTTCTTGTCGCGCGGCACCGCGTGCAGCAGCGATTCTTCTCGCCGCCCCGGATCGTCCCAGCCGCGCACCCGCGGCGGCAGGTCGAACACCGAGCTCGGCAGGTAGGACAGGAACCGCCGCGCGGCGGCGAACGCCTCCGCCTCGGTGTCCACCGCGTGGTCCACCGCGCCGCAGTCGGTCTGGATCCGCCAGCCGCCCAGTTCCTGCTTGCTGCGCGGCTCGCCCAACCGCTCCACCACCGGCGGACCGGCGACGAACACCGCGGAGATCTCCTTCACCATCACCGAATAATGGCTGGCCGCCAGCCGCGCGGCGCCGAGGCCCGCGACCGAACCCAGCCCCAGCGCCACCACCGGCACGGTCGCCAGGTTCTCCACGCACAGCTCGAACGAGGAACCGTCCGACAGCCCGCCCGGCAGGTTGGCCCGCCCGGACGTCTCGATCGTCTTCACCGAGCCGCCGCCGCCGGAGCCTTCGATCAGCCGGATGATCGGCAGGCGGAAGCGGGTCGCCATCTGTTCCGACATGCGCGGCTTGCCCTTGATCGAGGCATCGGCCGAGCCGCCGCGCAGGGTGAAATCGTCGCCCGCCACCACCACCGGGCGGCCGTCCACCAGCCCGCGGCCGAACACGCAATTGGCCGGGGTGAAGCCAGTGAGGCGGTTGTCCGGTCCATATTCCGCCTTGCCCGCGATCGCGCCCACCTCGTGGAAACTGCCGGGGTCGAGCAGCTGGTCGATCCGCTCCCGCACGGTAAGCCGCCCGCCGGCGTGCTGACGGGCGACGCGCTCGGGCCCGCCGAGTTCACGCGCGGCCGCCTCGCGCGCCGCCAGTTCCTCGAGTTCGGGCTGCCAGTCCGCCGCCGGCGGGCGCGGCCCCTGCATGTCGTCGGGCATATCCGGACGATCCCCCTGTTTCTTGTGCGGTGTCAGGCTATAGCAGCGGGAAGCGCAATGCGAGGAGAGCCCGAATGAGCGACCAGGACCTGCTGTGGGAAGTGCGGGACGGCATCGGCTGGATCACCTTCAACCGCCCGGCCGCGCGCAACGCGCTGACCTTCGCCATGTACGAGCGCCTGGCCGAGTGCGCCACCGCCGCCGGCGAAGACCCCGCCATCCGCGCCCTG
>JAJZVS010000124.1 GCA_021845555.1 Pseudomonadota bacterium | reverse complement strand
CGCCACGCTTCGGCAGCAGGTGCATGCCGCGCAGCATGTAGCCGGGATTGAAGTTCTCCTCGTCGATCCAGGGGAGCAGCTTCATGTCCCGGTCTTCCGGCCGCAACGCCACCTCGACCCGGCGCGCGCCCTTCGCCCGCATGTGTTGCAGCAGGCGGCAGACGAAGTCGGCCACGAGATCGGTCCGCAGCGTCCAGCTGGCACGGAAGTAGCCGAACACCCACACCAGGTTCGGCACGCCGGTGAACATCATCCCGCGCCAGGTCACGGTATCGCCGAAATCGAGCGGCTTGCCGTCGAGGCTGAACGCGATATCGCCGAGCACGCAGAGATTGAACCCCGTGGCGGTGACGATGATGTCCGCCTTCAGCGCCTTGCCCGACTTCAGCAGCACGCCGTCCGGCGTGAACCGCTCGATCTGATCGGTGACGACCGAAGCCTTGCCCGACTTGATCCCCTGGAACAGATCGCCGTCGGGGACGAAGGCCAGGCGCTGTCGCCACGGCCGGTAGCGCGGCGTGAAATGCGTCTCCACGTCGTAGTCGGGGCCGAGTTGCGCGCGCACCGCCTCGATCAGTTCCTTGCGCACCGTCTCCGGCTCCTCGAAGGTGCGCTGGGTGAACTTGGCCTGGTCGAGCAGGATCCGGCGGCGCACGATCTCGTGGATCCAGGTCTCGTCCACCTGCAGTTCCCGCAGCTGCTCGGCCAGTTCGATCGCGTTGCGTCCCGACCTGAAATAGGTCGGCGAGCGCTGCAACATGGTGATATGCGCGCAATCCGGCGCCATCGCCGGCACCAGCGTCGCGGCGGTGGCGCCCGAGCCGATCACCAGGACGTTCTTGCCCTTGTAGTCGAGGTCCTCCGGCCAGGTCTGCGGATGCACGATGCGGCCCTTGAAGCTCTCCATCCCCTCCCAGTGCGGCGTGTAGCCTTCCTGGTGGCGGTAGTAGCCCTGGCACATCCATAGGAAGTTCGCGGTGAAACGGACCGCCTCGCCGGTGTCGGTGCGGGCGGCCTCGATGGTCCACAGGTTGTCGCGGCTCGACCAGTTGGCCGCGGAAATCTTGTGGCGGTAGCGGATGTGGCGGCCGAGATCGTTCTCCTCGATCACCTCCCCCATATAGGCCCGGATTTCCTCGGCCGTTGCGATCGGCACGCCCTTCCAAGGCTTGAACCGGTAGCCGAACGTGTGCAGATCGCTGTCGGAGCGGATGCCGGGATATTTATGGGTGAGCCAGGTGCCGCCGAAACTCTGCTGCACCTCCAGCACGACGAAGCTGGTGCCGGGACACTGCGTCGTCAGGTGGTAGGCGCTGCCGACGCCCGAGATGCCCGCGCCGACGATCAGCACGTCGAAATGCTCGGTCTTGGTCTTGGACGGGCGGGTCAGCGTGACGGCGTCGTTCATGGAAGCGTGCCTTCTTCGATGCTCAGGGGCCGGCCGACGGCGGGGGCGCGGGGCCTCCCTACTCGCCGGTAGCCTCTGGTTACCATGAAGCGCCGCCGGGATCGAGGTCCGCGGGGGATCGGGGGGGTGGGGGTGCGCCCCCCTCCCCCGGCCCCTCCCGCAAGGGGAGGGAAGGTTTGTGTTCAGACGTTGAAGCGGAACAGCAGCACGTCGCCGTCGGCCACCACGTAGTCCTTGCCCTCGATCCGCAGCTTGCCGGCCTCGCGCGCGCCCGCCTCGCCCTTGCCGGCAACGTAGTCGGCATAGGCGATGGTCTCGCAGGCGATGAAGCCGCGCTCGAAATCGCCGTGGATCACCCCGGCGGCCTGCGGCGCGCGGGTGCCGCGCACGATCGTCCAGGCCCGCGTCTCCTTCGGCCCGACGGTGAAATAGGTGATCAGCCCCAGCAGCTCGTAGCCGGCGCGGATCACGCGATCGAGGCCGCTGTCCGCCAGCCCCAGGCCGGCGAGGAACTCGCCGCGCTCGTCCTCCGGCAGCTGCGCCACCTCGGCCTCGATCGCCGCCGAGACCACCACCGCGCGGGCGCCTTCCGCCGCCGCCCGCGCCGCCACCGCGGCGGAGAACCGGTTGCCGGTCGCGGCGGCGGATTCCTCCACGTTGCAGACATACAGCACCGGCTTGGCGGTCAGCAGGCCGAGGCGTCGGGCCGCTTCCTCCTCCCCGGCGGGGATCGCGGTGCGCGCCGGGCGGCCGTCGGCCAGGGCGGCGATGATCGGCTCGATCAGCACGAGTTGCGCGGCGCTTTCCTTCTCGCCGCCGCGGGCGCGCTTCTGCAGGCCGGTCAGCCGCTTTTCCAGGCTTTCCAGATCCGCGAGCATCAGTTCGGTTTCCACCGTCTCGGCATCGCGGATCGGGTCGATCGCGCCGTCAACGTGCACGACGTCGGGGTCCTCGAAGCAGCGCAGGACGTGGATGATCGCGTCCACCTCCCGGATGTTGCCGAGGAACTGGTTGCCCAGCCCCTCCCCTTTCGAGGCGCCGCGCACCAGCCCGGCGATATCGACGAATTCCAGCACCGTCGGCACGACCTTCACCGACTTGCCGATCGCGGCCAGCACGGCCAGGCGCGGATCGGGCACCGCCACGCGGCCGACATTGGGTTCGATCGTGCAGAACGGGTAGTTCGCCGCCTGCGCCTGCACCGTCGCGGTCAGCGCGTTGAACAGCGTCGATTTGCCGACATTGGGCAGGCCGACGATACCGCAGTTGAAACCCATCTCAGAGCCCTTGAAGAAATCGAACTTGTGAAAGAACGCCCGCCGCGGTCATGGGGGACTGCTTCCGAGGGGCGAACGACGCGGCCATTCGTTCACAAACTCTCAGCCTTCCGCGCGCGCGAGCAGCGCCACCTTGGTCATGAAATCCTCCGGCTTGCCGGCAGCGAGCAGGGGTGCCGCATCGGCCACCGCGTCCAGCAGCGGCAGCAGCCAGTCCCGGTCGGCCTTGGCGAAGTCGCCCAGCACGTGGCCCAGCACCCGTTCCTTGTCGCCCGGATGGCCGATGCCAAGGCGCACCCGCCAGTAGTCGGGCGCACCCAGCATGCGGTCCATGCTGCGCAGCCCGTTGTGGCCCGCCGCGCCGCCACCGCGCTTCACCCGCACCTTGCCGGGCATCAGGTCGAGCTCGTCGTGGAACGCGGTGATCGCCTCCACCGGCAGCTTGAAGAACCCCGCCGCCGCCTGCACGCTCTCGCCGGAGGCGTTCATGTAGGTCTGCGGCTTGAGTGCCAGCACCTTGTGCCCGCCGACCATGCCCTCGGCCACCAGGCCCTTGAAGCGCGGGCGCCACGGGCCAAACCCGTGGCGCAACGCGATCGTATCGAGCGCAAGGAAGCCGATGTTGTGGCGGTTGCGCGCCATCCCCGGCTCGGGGTTGCCGAGACCGACCCAGAGCAGCACGCCCGCCTGTCTCCCGCCGGGCGCGCGGGGTTACTTCTTCCCCTTGCCGCCGGCGGCCGGCTTGGCCGGCGCCTTGGCCGGAGCCGCCTTGGCGGGGGCCGCCTTGGCCGCCGCCGCGGGAGCCGCCGCCGCGGGCGCGGGCGCGGCGCCCGGTTCGGCCGCCGCCTCGGTGATCTTGGTGGGCGGCGCGACCGTGGCGACCACGAAATCGCGATCGGTGATCACCGGGCGGGAGCCCTCGGTACCGCTCAGATCGTGCCAGCGGACGGTGTCGTTGAAATCGAGACCGCCCAGATCCGCGATGAACCGGTCGGGGATCTGGTCGGGATCGCAGGTCACTTCCACCGCGTGGCGGATCACGTTCAGCACGCCGCCGCGCTTGAGGCCGGCCGACAGGCCCTCGTTCTCGAAATGCACCGGCACCGCGACGCGGATGCGCTCGCCGGCGGCGAGGCGCTGGAAATCCACATGCTCGGGCGCATCGGACACCGGGTGGAACTGCACGTCGCGGATCAGCGCGCGCACCGGCTGTTCGCCGCCGGTGAGTTCGTAGACGCGGGACTGCCAGCCGGGCCGGTGCAGCTCGCGCAGCACGGCGCGCGGATCGAGCGCGATCAGGCTGGGGGGTTGCTTGGCGCCGTAGATCACGGCGGGCACCTTGCCCGCCCGCCGGGTCGCACGCGCCGCCCCCTTACCGGCTCGCGCGCGAACCTCGGCCTCGATCGTCACGATATTGGCCATGGTCTGCTCCTGCAAATGGCGAAAGGCCGGCCTCCAGGGGTGCCGGCGCAAGGGGGGGCACATAGCCCAGGCCGGCCGCGCCGCCAACCCCCGCCCGCGCAAGACAGCACGCTATCCGCCGTCCCCCTTTCCCGCCCCTGCCTGGCCGGCGAACACGCGGCGATAGAGCAGGAGATACCCCCCTTGCAGCACGGCGGCGAGCAGGAACGGCCCGGCCAGCCATCCCGCGCCGAACAGCAGCCCGGCGATCCAGGGGCCAAGGGCGCGCGGCAGTTGCGTGGATACCCCGCTTACGCTGGCGGCCAGCCCGCGCCGGTGGCCGCGGACCGCCCCCAGCACCAGCGCCTGGCGCTGGCCGGCCGTCCCGCGGTTCAGCACCGTGCGCGCGGCGTTCGCCAGCATCGCCAGGCCGAAGGTCGGGGAAAACGGCATCAGCACCAGGATCGCCAGACCGGCGGTGCGCATCGCCAGCACCACCCGCAGGATGCCGAACCGCGTGCTGACCCGCCCGGCCACCAAGGTGGCGAGGCCGGAGGCCACCAGAGTCGCGCCGATCGCCGGGCCGATCAGCCCCGGCCCGGCGCCGAACCGCTCGGCCAGCCACCAGGACAGCAGCGGCCCGGTCAGGCCGATCGCCAGCCCGTTCACCGCGTTGATCCCCGCCAACTGCCACAGCAGCCGATTCTCGCCCCGCCGGGCCGCGGCGTCCTCGTCCGCCTCGTCGCCGGGGCGGGGCGGCGGCGGCGCGCGGCGGAGATCGGCAAGCCCCGCCATCAGCGCCACCGCGGCGAAAGTGGCGACCGCGCTGAGCGCGAACAACGGGCGATAGGCGAGCGCCCCCGGCAGCGCCGCGCGCCACAGATGCGGCAGGCCGCCGAGCAGCGCGCCGATCGCGGTGCCGAAGAAGCCGACCGCGGCATTGCGCGCCAGCGAGCGCGCCAGTTGCGGCCCCGTCACCAGGTCCGCGAGCCAGACCTGTTGCACGGCACCGAACAGCCCCGGCACCCCGACCGCGCCGCGCCCGAATCCGGCGATGATCGCCACCCCGGCCACCACCGCCACCCGGCCCGACGCCACCGCCAGCATCGAGGCCAGCGCTACCACCAGCAGATAGCCGAGCAGGAACGGCTTGCGCCCCAGCCGGTCGCTGAGCGGCCCAGCCACCGCCGTCATCCCGCCGCCGAGCAGGATCCCCGCGCCGACCACCAGGCCCAGCAGCACCGGCGTCCAGCCCAGCGCGCGGGCATAGAGCGCGAAATCGACCCCCAACGCGCCCTGACCGAGGCTCATCACGGCGCGCGCGGCCAGCAGCCGGCGCGCCGGGGACGGCAAGGCCGGCGGCTTGCCCCGAGGGAGCGCGCCACGCGCCTTCGCTTGCCCCGCGGCAGCGCCGCTCGGGACCACGCCGTGCTGTCTTTCGCCTGTCACACGGGCTTCTATGGGCGATCCGCCCTGCCCCGACTATGGCGATGCGGGCAGCGCAGGCTATAGAGGCCCGCATGGCCGCCTCGCGCTCGCTGCTCCGCATCGCCGTGAATGCCGCGCTGGACGGCGCCCTGGCGGCCGTCTCGGTGCCGCTCGCCGGCTGGATCGCCGCTCCCCACGCCGCCGCGCAACCGCCGGCCTGGGCGATCCCGCTCGGCGCGCTCTGCCTGCTGGCCAGCGGCGTGCCGCTGCGCCTGTCCTTGCAGCACTGGCGCTACGCCGGCCTCGGCGACCTGGTGGCGGTGGCGGCGGCGAGCGTCCTCGGCGCCGCCCTGTTCGCGGCCGTCGCGGCGGCGATCGGCCTCGCGCTGCCGACGCCGACTTTCCCGATCGTGTTCGCGCTCGTGCTGGCGGTGCTGCTCGCCACGCCGCGCATCGCCTATCGCCAGGCCCGCACCCGCCCGCGCCTCGCGCCGCCCGAGGCCGAGTCAGCACCGGGCCCCGCCCCCGCGCCACCGCACACCGCGCCCGCCGCCGATCCCGCCACGGTGCTGGTGGTCGGCGCCGGCGAGGACGCGGATCTCTTCCTGCGCGCCCTGGCGCAGGACCGGCGGCAGACCATGCGGGTCAGCGGGCTGCTCGTCTCCGGCACCCGCCAGACCGGGCGGCGCATCCAGGGCCAGCCGATCCTGGGCGCGGTGGAAGACGCCGGCCCGGTCCTGACCCGATTGCAGGCCGAAGGCCGCCTGCCGCACATGCTGGTCGCGGTCAGCGCCGACCTCGCCGGCCCCGCCCTGGCCGCGCTGGTGGCGGAAGCCGACCGCTTCGGCCTGCTGGTGCGCCGCGCGCCGCGGCTCACCGCGCTCGATCCCCCGCCCGCGGGCGATACCCCATCCCCCCGCCGCCGCCGGGGCATCGAACTCCGCCCGGTGGTGATCGACGAATTGCTGAACCGCCCGCAGGTCCCGCTCGACCGCGAGGCGATGGCGCGGCTGATCCAGGGCCGCCGCGTGATCGTTACCGGCGCCGGCGGCACCATCGGCTCGGAACTCGCCCGCCAGATCGCGACGCTCGGCCCCGAACACCTGCTGCTGCTCGACAACGGCGAATATGCGCTGTGGCAGATCGACATGGAACTGGCGGAAACCCACCCCGCCGTCCAGCGCCGCGCGCTGATCGCCGATATCCGCGACGAGGCGCGCATCCGCGCCGTGTTCGCCGAGGCCCGCCCCGATCTCGTGTTCCACGCCGCCGCGCTCAAGCACGTGCCGATGGTGGAGGCGAACCCGCTGGAGGGCCTGCTCACCAACGCCGCCGGCACGCGCCACGTGGCGGACGCCGCGCGCGCCGCCGGGGCGCGCGCGATGGTGCTGATCTCCACCGACAAGGCGGTGAACCCGACCTCGGTGATGGGCGCGTCCAAGCGGCTGGCGGAGATGTACTGCCAGGCACTGGATATCGCCGCCCGCGCCCAGCCGGGCAGCGGGGCGATGCGCTGCGTCACGGTGCGGTTCGGCAACGTGCTCGGCAGCACCGGATCCGTGGTGCCGCTGTTCCAGCGCCAGCTCGAACGCGGCGGGCCGCTGACCGTCACGCACCCCGACATGCAGCGCTATTTCATGACGGTGCGCGAGGCGGTGGGACTGGTGCTGCAAGCCAGCGTGATCGGCGCCGGCGCCGGCGCGGACGCCGCCAGCGCCGACTATGAAGGCGGCATCTTCGTCCTCGACATGGGCCCGCCGGTGAAGATCGTCGATCTGGCACGGCAGATGATCCGCCTCGCCGGACTACGCCCCGGCGAGGACGTGGAAATCCGCTTCACCGGCCTGCGGCCGGGCGAGAAACTCTACGAGGAACTGTTCCACGGCAAGGAACCGCCGGCGCCGACCGGCTTCCCCGGCCTGCTGATGGCGATGCCGCGCACCGCCGACCCCGCGATCGTCGGCCGCGCGATCGAGGAAATCGCCGCCGCCTGCCGCGGCGGCCAGCCCCGCCTGGCGCTCGCGCTGCTCGGCCGGCTGATCCCCGAATTCGAACATAACGTTGACGGCGCGCTGCCGCACAGTGCCGACGGCGCCGTTCCGATGGTGACACGCTCATGACCGACACGACGCCGATCCCCTTTCTCGACCTCAAGGCACAGCAGGCGCGCATCGCGCCCGAATTGCGCCGCCGGCTCGATGCGGTGCTGGCGCACTGCCAGTTCGTGCTCGGCCCGGAAGTCGCCGAACTCGAAGCCGCGCTTGCCGCATTCTGCGGCGCCGCGCATTGCGTCGCGGTCAGCTCCGGCACCGACGCGCTGCAGATCGCGCTGATGGCCGAGGGCATCGGCCGCGGGGACGCGGTGTTCCTGCCCGCCTTCACGTACACCGCCACCGCCGAGGTCCCGCTGGTGCTCGGCGCCACGCCGGTGTTCGTCGATGTCGATCCCGCCACGTTCCAGATCGATCCCGCGCATCTCGCCGGCCGCATCGCCCAGGTGCGCGCGGCCGGCCGGCTGCGTCCGCGCGCGCTGATCGGCGTCGATCTGTTCGGCCAGCCCGCCGACTGGCCGGCCCTGTCGGCCATCGCCGCGCGCGAGGGGCTGTTCACGCTCGACGACCTCGCGCAAAGCTTCGGCTGCACCCTGGGCAACGCCCCGCTCGGCCGCGCGGCGGATGCGACCGCCACCAGCTTCTTCCCCTCGAAGCCGCTCGGCGCCTATGGCGACGGCGGCGCGCTGTTCACCGAAAGCGCCGAACGCGCGGCGCTGTTCCGCAGCCTGCGCACGCACGGCGAAGGCACCACCCGCTACGAAGTGCTGCGTACCGGCATGAACGGCCGGCTCGATACGCTGCAAGCCGCCGTGCTGCTGGCGAAGCTGACCGTGTTCCGCGACGAACTCGCCGCCCGCGAACGCATCGCCCGCACCTACGACACAGCACTCGCCGGCGCCGTCGTCACCCCCGCCCGCGTGCCCGACAGCACCAGCGCCTGGGCGATCTACGCCATCCTGCTGCCCGACGCCGCCACCCGCACCCACGTGCAGACCACGCTCTCCGCCGCCGGGGTGCCCACCGCCATCTACTACCCGCGCCCGTTGCACCTGCAACCGGCGTACCGCGACCACCACGACGGCACCGCCCTGCCCGTCTCCGAGGACCTCGCCACCCGCATCCTCGCCCTGCCCATCCACCCCGACCTGAGCGACGCGGCGGCGGCGCGGGTCTGCGCCACCCTGCGCGCCGCGCTTGGTGCCCGGAGTGCCGCGCGATGAGCCTGTGGTCCGACTTCCTGCGCCACGACCAACGGCTGATCCATAAATGGACCCACTACTTCCCGGCCTATGAACGCCACTTCGCGCGCTACGTGAACCGCCCCGCGCTGCTGATCGAGATCGGCTGCGGCGAGGGCGGCTCGTTGCAACTGTGGAAACGCTACCTCGGCCCGCACGCGCAGATCGTCGGCCTCGACCTCCGCCCCGAATGCACCACGTTCGAGGAACGCCAGATCGCGGTGCGCATCGGCGACCAGGCGGACCGCGCGTTCCTCGATCGCGTGCTGGCGGAGTTCGGAACCCCCGATATCGTGATCGACGACGCCAGCCACATCGCCGGCCCCACCGTCGCCGCGTTCCGCGCGCTGTATCCGCGCGTCGATCGCAACGGCATCTATGTGGTCGAGGACCTGCACACCGCCTACTGGCCCGAATTCGGCGGCGGGGCAAAACGCGAGGGCACGTTCATCGAACTGGCGAAAACCCTGATCGACGAAATCAACGCCCCACTGTCCCGCGGCGCCGTCACACCCACCGAATTCACCCAAACCACCATGTCGATGCACTTCTACGACAGCCTGCTGGTCTTCGAACGCGGCCACATGCTGCCCCGCCAGGCCCTGCAGATCGGCGGCTGACCGGCGGGCCTGGGAAGGGGGACGGAGCGGAGGCAAGCAAGGCCAAGGGGCGCTGCCCCTTGGCCTTACTTGCTCCGTCCCATCCCCCCCTCCCAGGCTGGTGGATCGGCCCCCGGCGGCACGGACGGTCGGGTCCAGGCGGCCGGGGTGGCGGAGAGTGTGGCGGCGTGGCGGATGGAGCGCAGTTGGCCGAAGCCGGAGGTC
>JAJZVS010000123.1 GCA_021845555.1 Pseudomonadota bacterium | reverse complement strand
TCGAGCAGCATCTGATCGCGCTCGGCTACCGCGTCCCGGGGCTGATGCGCGCCGCGCTGCTGCGCCTTGCGCCGTGGAACGCGGCCGGGGGCAGCGCGGGTCCCACGCTCGACCTTGGCTGCGGCACCGGGCTCGTGGGTCTCGCGATCCACGACCTGCCGGTCGGACCGCTGCATGGGGTGGACCTCGCGCCGCGCATGCTGGCCCGAGCGGCCGACAAGGGCCTGTATGCCAGTCTGCGGGAGGCCGATCTCCTGACCGTGCTCGCCGAACCGGGGCCGGACTATGGGCTGATCCTGGCCGCCGACGTGCTGTGCTATTTCGGCGCCCTCGATCCGGTGCTGGGCGCGGCCCGCGCCCGGCTCCGTCCCGGCGGGCTGATGCTGCTTTCCACCGAATCCCCCGCGCCCGGGACAGACCCCGCGCCGCCCTGGCAGCTCGGCCGGCAGGGCCGCTACGCCCATACCGCCGACTATTTGCGCGCGCAGGCCGCCGCCGCGGGATTCGCGGTGCGCGAGCTCGCCGCGGAGACGCAACGGTTCGAGAACCAAGCCCCGGTGCCGGGCCTGTTCGCCGTGCTGGCCCGCGCATGATCGCCGAGCCGATCCTGGAGGGACTGTCCCACCCCGACGCCCTCGCGGTCCTGCGCGCCGCCGCCAGGGCCGGCGCTGAGTCCCCGCTGACCCGGCTCAACCTCGCGATCGCCGAGGATCAGGCCGGCTGCCCGGCGCGCGCCCGCCGGCTGCTGCGCGACCTCGCCACCCTGCTGCCGGAGTGGGACGAACCGCCGCTGCGCCTGGGCCAGAGCCTGCGCGCCGCCGGCCAGGCAGAAGCCGCCGCCGCCGCCTACGACCAGGCGCTGGAGCGCAATCCGAACCGGCCCGAGGCGCTGATCGCCCGCGCCGCCCTGCATCTGGCCGCCGGGGAGACCGATGCCGCCACCGGCAAGCTGCTGCGCTGCTGCGGCGTCGCGCCCGACCGGGCGGAGGCGTGGGACCTGCTCGGCCTGACGTTCCGCCGCGCCGGCGAACTGGCGCTGGCGGAGACCGCGTTCGCCGAAGCCAGCCGGCACGAACCGCACCGGCTGGATTACGCGCTGCGCCGGGCGGAGGCGGCGCAGGACGCCGGCACGGGGGAGGCCGAACTGGCGCGGCTCGATCTGTGCCTGAGCGCCGACCCGACGAACCCGGTCCCGCACGCCGCGCGCGGCGTGCTGCTGCACCGCGCCGGCCGCGGCCCCGAGGCGATCGAGGCGCTGGAAGCCGCCGCCGCCCTCGCCCCGGAGAATGCCGCGATCGCCCGGCTGCTCGCCGGTCTGCTCGCCCGTTCGCCGCGGGTCCAGGAAGCGGCGGCGGCGCTCGCCCGCGCGATCGCGCTCGATCCCGACGACCCGCGGCTGCAGAACGACCACGCCGCCGTGCTGATGCGCATGCACCGCCACGCCGAGGCGCGCGCGCTCCTGCAGGGCCTGCTCGACCGCTTCGGGCCGGATGCCAACGTGCTGTGCAATCTCGCCAACGCCACAGTCAATCTCGGCCATCAGGAGGCGGCCGAGGCGCTGGCGCGCCAGGCCATCGCGCTGGCGCCGGACACGCCGCTGCCGCACCGCACGCTGGCGAATATCCTGCCCTACCGCGCCGGCGCCACCGCCGCTGCCCTGCTGGACACGCTGGCCGCCACCGCCGCGCGGCTGCCGCGGCCAGCGTCTATGGGGTCGGCGGAATCGCCGCGGGCCGCCGCGTCCGATCGCCCGCTCCGCCTCGGCCTGCTGTCGGGCACGCTGAAGACCCATCCGGTCGGCTGGCTGACCGTGGCCGGGTTCGAGACGCTGGACCGGGCGGAGTTCGCGGTGATCTGCCTGTCGCAGAACAGCGCGCCAGCGACCGGCAACGACCCGATCGCCCAGCGCTTCCGCGCCCGCGCCGACGACTGGATCGAGATCGACGCGCTGGACGATGCCGCGCTGGCCAGCCGCGCCCGCGCGCTCGGCATCGATATCCTGATCGACCTCGGCGGCTACGGGGACGCCGGGCGGATGGCCGCCTGCACCCATCGGCTCGCCCCGGTGCAGATCAAATGGGTCGGCATGCAGACCCACTCGACCGGCCTGCCTGAAATGGACTGGATCCTCACCGACCGCTGGGAGACCCCGCCGGGATTCGAGGCGCTCTATACCGAGCGCCTGCTGCGCCTGACCGACGGCTACGTGTGCTACAGCCCGCCGCCCTATGCGCCGGACGTGGCGCCGCTGCCGGCGCTGGCGGCGGGGCACGTGACCTTCGGCTGCTTCAACAACCTGGCCAAGATCACCCCCCCGGCGATCGCCGCCTGGGCGGAGATCCTGCGCCGCGTGCCGGGCGCGCGGCTGGTGCTGAAGACGCACCAACTGGCCGATCCGCCCACCGCCGCCGCGCTGGTCGCGGCGATCGCCGCGCATGGGATTTCGCCCGAACGGATCGAAACCCGCGCGGGTTCGGGGCATCGCGCGTTCCTGGCGCAATATAACGAGATCGACATCGTGCTCGACCCGTTCCCCTACTCCGGCGGCCTCACCACCTGCGAGGCGCTGTGGATGGGCGTGCCCACCGTCACCTTGCCCGGCGAGATCTTCGCCTCCCGCCATTCCGCCAGCCACCTCAGCAATGCGGGCTTGGCGGGATGGGTGGCGCCGGACCTGGCGGGCTACACGGCGCGCGCGGTGGCGGCGGCAGGCGACCTGCCGGGGCTTGCCGCGCTGCGCGCCGGGCTGCGCGCGCAGGTGAAAGCCAGCCCGCTGTGCGACGCCCCCCGCTTCGGCCGCAGCCTGGCCACCGGACTGCGCATGGCGTGGCGCGCGTGGTGCGACACCGGGGCTGAGCGCCCCTAGCCCGTATTTCTCACAGTCTGCGCGGGCGCTGGCTCGGTCTTTGCCGCGTCAGGGGCTTTGCGCTCCTTGCCAATACGGCCTGTATTGGGCGCGTCGCGCAAAACCCCTGACACGACAAATCCCTTCGCCATCGCGCCGCGATCCTGTGAGAAATCCGGGCTAGCTCTTTGTTTTCAGTGGCCTGCTGGTCCCTGAAATGGGTAGGCATTTCAGGGGCAGGACACTAGCGGGAAGCCACCGAAGGCGCGCGCCAATTGGCGCCGATGGCGGTGAACAGCCGCCCCAGCGCGCGATACTCCGCCACCATCGCGGCCTCCGCGGCCGGCCCGTCCTGCCAGGCGGGCGCGATCCCGGCGGCGGCCAGACGCGCGCGCAGCCCCTCCGCCGCCATCGCCTCCCGCAGCGCCGCGCGCAGCGGGACGAGGACCGACGCCGGCGTCCCCGCCGGGGCGGCGAGCACCAGCCAGGAGCCGATCGTCACCTCCAGCCCCAGGTCGCGGAACCGCCGCACGCCCGGCAGCGGCGGCGCGTCCCTCGGCGCGTCCCCGTCCGCCGGCGCGGACACCGCCAGGGCCCGCAGCCTCCCGGCGGCAATGCCGGCCAGCGCCCAGGGCATCGGGCGAACCGCGAAGGCCAGCGTCCCATCGGCCAGCCCCGCCGCGATGTGGCTGCCCGCGACCGGCCGCGCCGCCAGGCCGGCGCGATCGAGGAACATGACCTCGGCGATCTCCGCGCTGCTCCAGGCGCCGTCGAACGGGGCGGGCAGCGTGCCGGGATGCGCGCGCAGCGCCGCCATCAGCCCGGCCAGGGTGCGGTATGGGGAGCCGGCGGCCACCACCAGCACCTCCGGCGTGAAGCTGATCCGCCCGATCGGGGCGAAGTCGCGCGGGGTCCAGTCCATCCGCTGGCTGAGCCAGGGGGCGGCGACGATCGCCGGGGTGAGCAGCGTGAGCGTGGCACCATCGGCGGGGGCGCGCGCGCCGTCCCCCAGGCCGGTAATGCCGCCCGCGCCCGGCCGGAAATCGACGATCACCGCGCGATCGAGCGCACGTTCCAGCCGCGGTTGCAACAGCCGCGCGGCGAGCCCGGCCGGCGCGTCCGGGAACGCGGGGACGATGATCGAGACCGGCCCCCCACCGGCCCATGCCCCGCTGGCCCACGCCCCGCTGGCCCACGCCCCGCTGGCCCACACCCCGCTGGCCCACGCCCCGCCGGCCCACGCCCCGCCGGCCCGCAGCAGCGTCCTGCGTCGCATGCCACCTCCATCGCCACCGGCCCGATCATGGCCCGCGTTGGCAAACGGAGCGTGAAGATCGCCGCGCGCAGCCCGAGACTCAGGTCCAGTGGCCGGGGATCCAGCGCCAGCCGTTCCAATGCGCCGGCACCCAGACCGCGCCCGGCCGCATCACCACGCGCGGCCCGATCGGACGCACGCCGACGACGCAGCCGCCGAGCGGCAGCGCCGCGGCGAGCAGCACCAGCAGGGTCAGGACGGGTTTGCGCATGGCGGGAGCTCCATTGTTCCGGGACCGCCAGGCTGCGCGCGGCGTGTAACGGAAGCGCTGCGGCATTGTAACGGCGCCCGCTTCTGGTCGGCGGGCCACGCGCGGCGTAGCCTCGCCCGTGACGTTCCCGCCACGCCGGAGGATTCCCCTCGTGCCCTTCACCTTCCTGATGCTGCCGCCACAGAGCGAAACCACCCGCGCCTGGGCCGCCCGGCTCGCCGCCGCGGTGCCGGAGGCGCAGGTGGCGGTCGCGGAGACCGAAGCCGAGGCGCAAGCGGCGATCGCCGGCGCGGACGCCGCCTACGGCGTGCCGACGCCGGGGCTGCTGGCGCGCGCTGCGCGGCTGCGCTGGTTGCAGGCGCCGCAGGCCGCGCCGCCGGCGGGCTACTACTCGCCGGAACTGGTCGCGCACCCGGCGGTGGTGACCAACATGCGCGAGATCTACAACGACCATATCGGCGCGCATATCCTGGCCTACGTTCTGGCCTTCGCGCGCGATTTCCACACCTACCTGCCGTTGCAGGCGCAACGGACATGGCGCCCGCGGCCGCTGGATACCGGTGTGATCCACCTGCCGGCCGCGACCGCGCTGATCGTGGGGCTGGGCGGAATCGGCGCCGAGGCGGCGCGGCTGCTGGCCGCGTTCGGCGCGCGGGTGATCGCCACCGACGCGCGCCGCACCGACTGCCCGCCTGGCGTGGCGGCGCTGCACCCGGCCGAGGCGCTGGACGGGCTGCTGGGGCAGGCGGATTTCGTGATCCTGACGGTGCCGCACACGCCGGCGACCGAGGGGTTCATGGACCGCGCGCGGTTCCGCCGCATGAAGCGCGGCGCGTTCTTCATCAATATCGGGCGGGGGCGGACGACGCGGCTCGACGATCTCGTGGCAGCGCTGCGTGCCGGGGAGATCGCGGGCGCGGGGCTGGATGTATTCGAGACCGAACCGCTGCCGGCGGCGCATCCGCTGTGGACCTTGCCGGGCGTGCTGATCACGCCGCACACGGCGGGCTACGGGCCGGAACTGGACGAGCGGCGGTTCGGGATTCTGGTGGACAACGCGCGTGCGTTCGCGGCGGGGGCGCGGCTGCGGAACGTGGTGGACAAGGCGAACTGGTTCTGATTCAGACCGCCGGCATCGTTGCCGCCAGGCGCCGGCCCCCGCCCCGGTCCCCGCCACGGCCCCCTGGTCAGGCGGCCAGCCAGCGGGCGAGATCTTCCGCCTTGGGCAGCCCGCCCGCATGCACCACCTTGCCGTCGATCACGAGGCCCGGGGTGGCGGCAATGCCGTAGCGCGCGATCTCCGCGTAGTCGGTCACCTTTTCCAGCTGCACCGGAATACCCAGCCGTTCCGCCTCGGCGCGTACCAGATCGGCCGTCGCGACGCAGCGTTTGCAGCCGGGGCCGAGAACCTTGACGTCCTTCATGGATAGTCTCCTGGTTTCAGGTGAACAGAGCGTTGAACAGGAAGCCGACCGCCATGATCCCGACGGTGACCACCCCGACGAACACCGCGATCAGTCGCAGCGACAGCACCTTGCGCAGAATGATCGTCTCCGGCGCGGACAGCGCGGTGACCGCCATCATGAAGGCGAGCACGGTGCCGAGAGCCGCACCCTTGCCGAGCAGGGCGGTGACCACCGGAATGATGCCGGCGGCGTTGGAATAGATCGGCACGCCGATCAGCACCGCGGCCGGCACCGCCCACCAGTGACGCGCGCCCATCACGGCGCGCAGCATGTCCGCCGGCACGAAGCCGTGGATGAAGGCCCCGGCGGCGATGCCGAGGATGAGCCACAGCCACACCCGACCGAAGATGTCGCGCAGCGCCTCGATACCGGCGTGGATGCGCTCGACGGCGCTGAGGCGATCGATCGGCAGGTCCACCGCGCCGGCGCGCAGCGCGCGCACCCAGGGTTCCAGCCAGCCTTCCAGATGCAACCGGCCGATCACCGCGCCGGCGACGATCGCCACGGCGAGGCCGAACACCAGATAGATCAGCGCCACCTGCCAGCCGACCAGCGCGAACAGCAGCCCCAGCGCCACCTCGTTGATCATCGGCGAGGCGATCAGGAAAGAGAACGTGACCCCCAGCGGCACGCCGGCGGAAACAAAGCCGACGAACAGCGGCACCGCCGAGCAGGAGCAGAACGGGGTGACGATGCCGAGCGTGGCGGCGGCGACATTGCCCAGCCCCTCGCGCTTGCCCGCCAGGAAGGCGCGGGTGCGCTCGGGCGAGAAGAAGCTGCGCACCAAGCCCATCAGGAACACCACCAGCGCCAGCAGCATCAGCACTTTGGGCGTATCGAAGAAGAAGAATTGCAGCGCCTCGTAGAGGTGCCCATCCGGGGCGATGGGTAGCCGGGCGACCAGCCAGTCGGATACGGATTCGAGCTGCCAGTAGATCGCGAACCACGCGACGATCGCGGCGACGGTGCCGCCGATCCAGGCGGCGGCACCAGGCGTGCGCGGGTGCTCCGCGCTCAGGTGCAGGCTCATGCGGCTTTTCTTTCCTGCTCGGGCCCCTGCTCCGGCGACACCGCCATGACGGCGTCGATCACCGCCGCGAGGGAGGGCGGAACGGCCTGGTTGCGGCGATAGCGCACCCATTGCGCGTCCCGCCGGTCCGTCACCAGGCCAACCGCCTTCAACGCGGCCATGTGGCGGGACATGCGCGACTGGGTCGCGCCGAGGCGGCCCATGAGCTCGCAGACGCAATGCTCCCCGCCATCCCAGAGGATGCGCAGCGCCGCGAGGCGGGTTGGTTCGGCGATGGCCGAGAGGAGGGCGATGGGCGTGTCCATGCCGCCCAATATATGCGGCTATGCGCATTGGCGCAAGTGCTGGCGCAGGATCGCCCCATCGCATCGGCGGGACGTCATTTCCGGGCACGCCCAGGATGGAGTATGCTTTCCCCCGAACCACCGGGGACTTGGCATGTCTCTCTCCCACCCCCTCCCCACCGTTGAAGCCTTCCACGACCCGGACACCGGCACCGTCACCTATCTGGTGACCGACCCCGCCACCGGCGCCGCCGCGGTGATCGACCCGGTGCTCGACTACGACCCGAAAGCCGCCCGCACCGGCACGCGCTCGGCCGACGCGCTGATCGCCCGCGTCCGCGAAACCGGCGTCCGCGTCGAATGGCTGCTGGAAACCCATGTCCACGCCGACCACCTCTCCGGCATGCCGCACGTGCGCCACGCCCTCGGCGGACAAAGCGGCATCGGCGCGCGGATCGACGCGGTGCAGCGCAGCTTCAAGGACATGTTCGCCTTCGAGCGCGACTTCCACCCGGACGGCAGCCAGTTCGACCGCCGTTTCGCCGACGACGAAGCCTTCGCCCTCGGCACCGTCCCGGCGCGCGTCCTGCACACGCCCGGCCACACGCCGGCCTGCGTGTCCTACCTGATCGGCGACGCGGTGTTCGTCGGCGACACGCTGTTCATGCCCGATTCCGGCACCGCGCGCTGCGACTTCCCCGGCGGCGACCCCGCCACGCTGTACCGCTCGATCCGCCGCATCCTGGCGCTGCCCAAGGAAACCCGCATGTTCATCTGCCACGACTACCGCCCCGGCGGCCGCCCGGCGGCCTGGGAAACCACGGTGGGCGAACAGCGCGCCGCCAACATCCATATCCACGACGGCATCACCGAGGCCGAATTCGTCGCGCTGCGCACCGCGCGCGACCGGACGCTGTCCATGCCCGTGCTGATGATCCCCGCCGTGCAGGTGAACATCCGTGCCGGCGAACTGCCGCCGCCGGCGGCCAACGGCGTGCGCTATCTGCAAATCCCGGTGAACGTGCTGTGAGCGACGAAACCTTCTCCCTGCACCCGATCGGCACCATCGCCACCCCGTTCCGCACGCTGGACGAATGCCCGCGCAACGGCCGCCAGCCCGATCCGCCGCCGCTCTGCCGCGTGCGCCTGCTGCCGGAATTTGCCCCCGGGCTGAAAAGCCTGGACGGGTTCAGCCACCTGATCCTGCTCTATTGGCTGCACCGTGGCCGCGCGCCGAAATTGGTGTTCACCCCGCCCTTCGACACCAAGGAACGCGGGCTGTTCGCCACCCGCTCCCCGGCGCGACCCAACCCGATCGGGCTTTCGGTGGTCGCGTTCGAGGGGATCGAGGGCGGGGACACGCTGCTGGTGCGCTACCTCGATTGCCTGGACGGCACGCCGCTGATCGACGTGAAGCCCTATTTGCCCAGCGTCGATGCCGAACCGCAGGCGCGGATGGGCTGGCTCGGCCCGCACCGCACGCGCTGAGCCTGCCCCTGGCACCCCGTCGCGGCTCGTGACAAGCTTCCCACCGATCGGCACCAAACGGGGGAAACACAGCATGGTCACCACGGGAAGCGGCGAGTACGTCTACGAGCCGGTGGAGAACTGGGCGAAACTGCCGCCAGGCTGGTCGTTCAAGGAAATCGGCTCGGTCGGTGTCGATCGCAACGACAACGTCTATGTCTTCAACCGCGGCGAGCACCCGATGATCGTGTTCGACCGCGACGGCAATTTCCTGCGCTCCTGGGGCGAGGGCGTCTATCCCCGCGCGCACGGGCTGCACATGGCGCCCGACGATACGATCTGGCTCACCGACGACGGCGATCATTCGGTGCGCCAATGCACGCTGGACGGCAAGGTGCTGATGACCCTCGGCATCCCCGGCAAGCCGGCTCCCTACATGAGCGGCGAGCCGTTCCACCGCTGCACCCATACCGCGCTGTCCCCCGAAGGCGACATCTACGTCTCCGACGGCTACGGCAATTCGCGCGTGCATAAATTCGCCCCCGACGGCAAGCTGCTGTTCTCCTGGGGCGGACCGGGCACCGATCCCGGCGAGTTCAATATCGTCCACAACATCACCTGCGACGGCGACGGCTGGGTCTATGTCGCGGACCGGGAGAACCACCGGGTGCAGGTGTTCGACGGCAAGGGACGCTACCAGGCGCAGTGGAACAACCTGCACCGCCCCTGCGGACTATTCATGCCGCCCGGCAAGTGCCCTATCTGCTACATCGGCGAACTCGGGCCCGGGATGCCGGTCAATCTGAACATGCCCAATCTCGGGCCACGCATCAGCATCGTCGATCACACCGGCAAGCGGATCGGCCGGATCGGCGGGCTGCATTCCGGCTCCGGCCCGACCGAGTTCATGGCGCCGCACGGGCTGACCGTGGATTCGCACGGCGATCTTTACGTGGGCGAAGTGTCCTGGACCAACTGGCCGACCACGCACCCCGGCGTGCCGCGCCCGGACAACCTGCGCAGCCTGCACAAGTTCCGCAGGGTGCGGTAGCCGGCGGCGGGAGTGGCGGTCAGA
>JAJZVS010000122.1 GCA_021845555.1 Pseudomonadota bacterium | reverse complement strand
GGGGGCAGTTGCCCACCCACGCCGCCTGCCAGCTACCGGGCCAACCGACCATTGCCCGGGTGGGACTTCCACCCACAAGGTGATTGCACCCTTCGGGGCGCACCAGATGCACGCAGATGGACCGAGTGGAACGATCGCGCCGGGGGCCTGCTCCACCATGCGAGGGGGGCGGGATCGCTGAACCGGCACGATGCATAGGTGTGCACCTGTGGTTCAAATTCCTTGCTTTCTCGATCCCGCACCTGGCTGCGGCAGACGATCCGATCCCCCGCCGCCTGGCCCGTCGCCCCCAGCCTGCATCAGGCCTTGTCCGGAATCGGCGGCAGCGTCTCCTCCAGCCGGGGCCGCGCGCGGCCGGCCTCGCTCGCCCGCCCCGAAGCTGATATCGAAAAGCGCCCCCGACGAAGGACCGGCCAGGATGTCGCGCTGGAAAATCGGTGCCGTCACCGTCACCAAGGTGCTGGAACTCGAAGCGACCGGCGGCAGCCGCTTCCTGCTGCCGCAGGCAACGCGGGAGGCGATCCTGCCGATCGCCTGGCTGCGCCCGCATTTCGCCGACGATGAAGGCCGGCTGCGCATGAGCATCCACGCCTTCCTGGTCGAAACCCCGACCCGGCGCATCGTCGTCGATACTTGCCTCGGCAACGACAAGCAGGGCCGCCGCATCCCCGCCTGGAACGGCCTGAACACACGCTTCCTGGCCGATCTCGCCGCTGCCGGCGCCCCGCGGGAGAGCATCGACACCGTGCTCTGCACCCACCTCCATGTCGATCACGTCGGCTGGAACACGATGCACCAGGATGGCGCCTGGGTACCGACCTTTCCCAACGCCCGCTATCTGATGGGCCGCGCCGAATACGCGCACTGGACCGGCCCGCACGGGCGTGAGGACCTGCGCACCGTGTTTGCCGATTCGGTGGCCCCGGTGTTCGATGCCGGCCTGGTGGATCTGGTCGAAACCGACCACCGGATCTGCGAGGAACTCAGCCTGATCCCGACCCTCGGCCACACCCCCGGCCATGTCAGCCTGCGGATCGATTCCGGCGGCGAGCACGGTCTGATCACCGGCGATTTCCTGCACCACCCGTGCCAGATCGCGCATCCCGAATGGTCCTCCACCGCCGACTCGGACCCGGCCGAGGCGCAGCGGACGCGGGAGCGGATGTTCGCCGAACTCGCCGGCGCTCCGGTGCTGGTGCTGGGCACGCATTTCGCCGGCGCCACCGCCGGGCGGATCGTGCGCGACGGCGGGGCCTGGCGGCTGGCGGTGTAGCGCCGGGCCTCAGCCGCGCCGTAGCAGCAGCGTGGTGACCCCGTCGGCGCCGGTATCCTGCGCGAGCACCGTATGGCCTTGCTCGACCGCGGCGCGGGGCACGTTGCGCAACGGTTCCTCCCCGCGCAGCCGCACGCGCAGGATCTGCCCGGGGGCAAGCCGATCGAGCGCGAGGCGCGTGCGCACGAACGTCATCGGGCAGACCTCGCCGGTGATGTCGAGCTCCTGGTCGGGGGTGGGTGCGCCTTGCATCCTATTCTTTCGCTTCTTTTGTCGGCCCGGGGTCATTGCTTCGGAAACACCGTCCGCTTATAGAAGCGGGGGACGGCAGGTCGAGATAGGAAATGCAATGGCCGAGCATCCGGCGAACAATAATGTCCTGGGACTGACGGCGCAAATCGTCTCGGCCCATGTGTCCAACAACCCAGTACCCACCGATGCGCTGCCGGCGCTGATCCAGCAGGTCTATAAATCCTTGTCGGAGGTCGGCAGCACCCCGGCGGAACCGGACCGGCCACAGCCGGCGGTGCCGGTCAAGAAATCCGTGTTCGCCGAGTACATCGTCTGCCTGGAAGACGGGAAGAAGCTCAAGATGCTGAAAAGGCATCTGAAAACCTCGTATAACATGACCCCGGAGCAGTATCGCGAACGCTGGGGCCTGCCGCCGGATTATCCGATGGTGGCGCCGAAATACGCCCAGCACCGCTCCTCGCTCGCCAAGAGCATCGGCCTCGGCACCAAGCCGCGCCCCGCCGTCAAGTAGCCTGGTCCGGGGGCACGGCGCCGCCCCGATCGGGTTTGCGTCCGTGCCGCGGGCGCCGGTAAGCTGGCGCCGGCGGGTCTCGGGGCGCGGGGCGCAGCCGACCCCGGCCGACTCGCTGCGGCTGGGCGAAGGACCGGGACCAATCGCGGGGGACTCTTTGGAATCGCGTATCGCGCGGCTGTGCGTCGAACGAGGCCTCAAGATGACCGGCCAGCGCCGCGTGATCGCCACGGTGCTGTCGGATGCCGCCGACCATCCGGACGTGGAGGAACTCTATCGCCGCGCCGCCGCGCTCGATCGGCGCATCTCCATCGCCACGGTGTATCGCACCGTGCGCTTGCTGGAGGAGCGCGGCATCCTGGAGCGGCGCGATTTCGGCGGCGGCCGGGCCCGCTACGAACCGACCGGGGACGGCCACCACTACCATCTGATCGACATCGAGACCGGCAAAGTGATCGAATTTCAGGACCCTGAGCACGACCGGCTGATCCAGGAAATCGCCGCCCGGCTGGGGTTCGACCTCGTCTCGCTCCGCCTCGAGGTGTTCGCCCGGCGCCGCGCCGCCACGCGCGAACGGCTGGCCGGCCCGCGCGCCCGCCCCGAAACCAGGGCCGAGGGCCGCGCCGGCACCGGCGAGGACCTCCGGGAGGACACCGCGTCGCCGCCCGCCACCTCGCTTGCCGCTGCGCCCGATCGGCCGGCGCGATGACGGCCGGTCCCATCGGCCATCCCATTGGCGCGGATTTTCCCGAACTGCGGGCTGGTCCCCTCGGCGTGCGCCTCGCCGCCGACGCCGCCGAGATCGATGCCGGCCAGGCGCTGCGCTTCCGCGTGTTCTATGGGGAAATGGGCGCGAGCGCCGATCCCGCCACCGCCGCGCTCGGCCGCGACCGCGACGAGTTCGATCCCATCGCCGATCATCTGCTGGTGATCGATCATGCCCGCGGCGAGGGTCCCGGAGCCGTCGTCGGCACCTACCGGCTGATCCGCCAGGAAGCGGCGGCGCGGATCGGGCATTTCTATTCCGCTTCCGAATATGATATTTCCGCCATCGAGCGCTTTTCCGGCCAAGTGATGGAACTTGGCCGCTCCTGCGTCGATGCCGGCTACCGCAACCGGGCTGTGATGCAGCTGCTGTGGCGCGGGATCGCCGCCTATGTGTTCCATCACCGGATCGACCTGATGTTCGGCTGTGCCAGCCTGCCGGGCACCGACCCGGATGCGCTCGCGGTCGAGCTCACCTATCTCTGCGAGCACCACTTGGCGCCGCCCGCATTGTGTCCCCGCGCGCTTCCCGACCGCTACGTCGAGATGCGGCGGCTCCCCCCCGGCACGGTGGACCGGCGTCAGGCGCTCGGTCTGTTGCCGCCGCTCATCAAGGGCTACCTCCGGCTGGGGGGCTTCGTCGGCGACGGAGCGGTGATCGACCGGCAGTTCAACACCACCGATGTCGCCATCGTGGTGAAGACCGACCTCGTGACCGAGAAATATTATCGCCACTACGAGCGCCAGCAGCGCGATCCGACCGACTGAGCGGGCGGTGGCAGCGGTGACACGACACTGGTCGGCCGCCGGGCTGGCCGCGCGGGCAACGACGCTGCGCGGCGGGCGGGCGGATCTCGCGGCCCTGACGCTCGGCATGCTGTCGGCCGCGGCACTGCCGCCGATCTTCGCCCTGCCGGTGCTGCTGATCGCGGTGCCCGGGTTGCTCCTGCTGATCGGCGCCGCGCCCGGCCCGGCGGTGGCGGTGCGCCGTGGCTTCTGGTTCGGCTTCGGCTGCCACCTGATCGGCCTTTATTGGATCACCGAGGCGATCCTGGTCGAGGCGGCGCAGTTCTGGTGGCTGGTGCCGCTGGCGGTGCCGGCGCTGTCGGCCCTGCTCGCGCTGTTCATCGCCGCCGCCTGCGGGGTGGCGCGGCTCGCCCGTCCCGGCTGGCCGCGGGTGTTCGCCCTGGCCGGCGGCTGGGTGCTGGCGGATCTGGCCCGGCAATTCGTGCTGACCGGGTTTCCCTGGAACCTCTGGGGCAGCGACTGGGAGTTCCCGGGCCGGCTCGGGGATGTCTTTATCCAGGCTGCCGCTCTGGTGGGGGTGCACGGGCTGACGCTGGCGACGATGCTGCTGGCGGCGACGCCGCTGCTCGGCCGGGTCTGGCGGGTGGCCGGGTTGGCGCTGCTCGCCGCCTGGGCGGGCTTCGGCCTGGTCCGCCTCGCGCAGCCGCTGCCGCCTGGGCCGGGCCTCACCGCGGTGCTGGTGCAGGGGGACGTGGCGGAGGGGCAGAAATGGAGCCGCACGCTGGCGCTGGAAATCTTCCAGCGCTACCTCGCCCTGACTCGCGAGGGCGTGGCCACCGCGGGACCGGGGCCGAAGGTGGTGGTCTGGCCGGAGACGGCGAGTCCCTTCCTGCTCGCCACCGACCCGGGCGCCCGCCAGGCGATCTCGGCCGCCGCGGGTGGCGCGCCGGCGCTGGTGGGCGCGGTGCGGTTCGGGCGCGACAACCGCCCGCGCAACAGCCTGTTCGCCCTGGTCGGGGACGGCACCGTCGCTGCCGTTTATGACAAATGGCATCTGGTGCCGTTCGGCGAATACCAGCCGGACTGGCTGCCGCTGCCGATTCAGCTGGTGCCCGGCGGCGGCTTCGTGCCCGGCCCTGGCCCGCGCACCCTGGACGTGCCCGGCCTGCCGCCGGTCGGACCGCTGATCTGCTACGAGGCCATCTTTCCTCACCAAGTCGTGAACGAGGCGGACCGCCCAGACTGGATGGTCAATATCACCAACGACGCCTGGTTCGGCCGCTCGACCGGGCCGCGCCAGCACCTCGCGGCAGCGCGGATGCGCGCGGTCGAGGAGGGGCTGCCGCTGGTGCGGGCCGCCAACACCGGCATCTCGGCGGTGTTCGACGCGCGCGGGCACGAGGTGGCGCGGCTGGGGCTGGAGCGGGCAGGGGTGGTCGTGGCGCCGGTCGGCGGCGCGCTGCCGCCGACCCCGTTTGCGCGGTTCGGACTGGTGATTCCGTTCGGGCTGGCGCTGTTCAGCCTGGCGGCGGGCCTGGTCGGCGGCCGGGTCGGCGGCCGGCCTTGAGGGCGCGGCGGCGGTGTATAACGCAGAGAGTGTATCAGAATGTGACACGCCCGGGCCGCCAATGGCCGGCGTTGACAATTCCAGGTTGTAGATTTACACTTTACTAACGCTGGATCGGGTTGTATGCGCATTCGCATCAAGGCCCGACCGTAGCGGCGGAGGTGTGGCGATGCTGGATGAGGTGAAAGACGGGCAGCCGGAAATCCCCGTCGGCATGCCGGCGGCGCCCGACAAGGACGGCCGGGCGAGTCCGATCGATGTCCATGTCGGGACCCGTATCCGCATGCGGCGCACCCTGCTCGGGATGTCGCAGGAACGGCTGGGGGATTCCATCGGCCTGACCTTCCAGCAGGTCCAGAAATACGAACGCGGCGCGAATCGGGTGGGTGCGTCGCGCCTGTTCGATCTGGCCCGGGTGCTGGACGTGCCGATCAGCTATTTCTTCGAGGACATGCCGGACAGCGTCGCCGGCCCGCTCGGCCAGGCGGCCCGGCGCGTCCACGGGCTTGCCGAGACGCAGGAGCCCGCCTTCGGGGACGATTCGCTCAACCGGCGGGAAACCCTCGAACTGGTCCGCGCCTATTATCGCATTTCCGACCCCGCCGTCCGCAAGCGGGTGTTCGATCTCATCAAATCGATGGGGCCCACCGAAGGCTGAGCGGCGGCACCGGGCCGTGCCGCGGCCCGGTCACACCCGCAGCTGCGGGTTGTCGAAGTCCGGATGCCGCATCCGATGCAGCGCCGCGCTGAGCGCCGCGGCCAGATCCCGCTTTTCCTGTTCCCCCAGCGCGGCGCCCACCTCCTCGCGCAGGCCGTGCGCGCTCAGCAGCAGGCGCGGCACCCGGCCCGGCGGGGCATCCAGCACCACGTTCAACCAGCCGGCCGGCAGCAGGCGTTCCCGCCGGTGGCCGGCGGCGTCGGTGCGCACCACGCGCAGCGCGCCGTCGTGCAGCACCAGGAACTCGCTCGCCCGCGATGGTCGGGTGTGCGTCAGCAGCAGCAGCACCGCGAGGCCGGCCGCGCCCAGGCTGAACCCGATCATCGGCCAGGCCGGGGACAGCAGGAAGCGCAGCGCGCCGATCCCGCTGCCGCCGCAGATCGCCGCGATCACCCAGGCGCGGCCACGCCGCGACAGGCTGCGGTGCGGCACGATCAGCGCTTCGAACAGGATCGCCGGGGCGGTCTCTTCCGTGTCCATGCCGTCAACATAATACGACCTGGCGCGAATGCACCGGGTCTTGCGCGGGCCGCCCGCAAGGGGCCAGAACGGCATCCATGGTCGCCCCGTCGCCGCCGCCCGCTCCCGCCCGCCCGCGCCGCGGAGGCGCCATGCCGGTGGGCGACGTGCGCCATTTCCTGGAAGCGCTCGCCGCCGCCACGCCCGATCCGCGCACCGAGCTTGCCTATGCCGACCCGTTTACCCTGCTGGTGGCGGTGGTACTGTCGGCGCAGACGACCGATGCGGCGGTCAACCGCGCGACCCCGGCGCTGTTCCGCGCCGCCCCGACCCCGGCGGCGATGGCAGCCCTCGGCGCGGAGGGAATCGGCCCGCATATCCGTACCCTCGGCCTGTGGCAGAGCAAGGCGCGGCACCTGGCCGCGTTGTCGCGCTGCCTGGTGGAGCGCCACGCCGGGGCGGTGCCGCGCGAGCGCGCCGCGCTGGAGGCGCTCCCCGGCGTCGGGCGCAAGACCGCCAATGTGGTGCTGAACGTGGTCTTCGGCGAAAGCACCATGGCGGTCGATACCCATATCTTTCGCCTGGGCAACCGCACCGGCCTCGCTCCCGGCAAGACCCCGCGCGCGGTCGAGGACGCGCTGCTGCGGCGCATCCCCGCGGAGCTTCTGCGTCACGCACATCACTGGCTGATTCTGCACGGGCGCTACGTCTGCAAGGCGCGGCGGCCGGAGTGCTGGCGCTGCGTCGCGGCCGAATGGTGCCGGTTCCCTGCCAAGACCGCGGCGCCAACCTGACCGGTGCCGGCCGGCGGTATGCCGGGCGGGAAACGGGGGGCGCACTTCGGAAAGCGGAGTGGCACCGGGGAACGCCATGGCGAACCTGGGGGGTTCGCGCGCCGAGTTTTAGCATGCGCTTGGACATGCTCGGCGCATCCCGGTGCCGACAGGAGAGCGGCCGCTCGAGGGGCAAGGCGGCCGCTTCGCTGATCGATCTGGCCTGGGGAAGCCAGAGTCCCGTGTTTGATCGGGACGCACGAACCCTAGCCGGCGGCCGCGGGCAGCGAAACAGGAAGAACGGGCGGTGCTTTTCGTGGCGGAAGTCACCGGAACAATTCGCCGAGAGCACCCCGACATTTTTCCGGAAAATCCTGGTTCGTTCTCAGGCGGGCTGCGGCGCGATCACTCCTCGGCTGGCGCGGTTCCCGGATGCGCCGGCGGGCCGACCCCTTCGGCGCGGATGGTGCCATCGACGGCTTCCGGCTCGGGAAGGGTCAGCCGATAGGGGCCGACCCGCAGCACCGCGCCGGGTGCCAGCGTGGCCGCCGCCGAAATGCGCTGTCCATCGACGAAGGTGCCGTTGGTGGATTGCAGGTCGGTGATCGTCACCACCCCATCGGCCCAGGCGATCCGGCAATGCGCGCGGGAGACCTCGATCGCCGGCAGCAGCAGATCGGCCCCGACCGCGCGGCCGATCACCACCGGCTCGGCGCCGAGGCGGAATTCGGCGGGCGGATCGCCCGGCCCGTTGATCAACAACCGCGGCGCCGCCGCCACCACCGGGGGAGGGGTGGGTGCGAGGCCGCTGCGGAAGGTGCCGGTCATTTCGCCGAGCGCCGCCTGCCCGCCGATCTCCCCGGCCCGGCGCGCCAGTTCGCTCGCCACCGCATCGAGCCCGCGGTCCAGCGGCATGTGCGCGTTCTCGGCCAGCGCGACCCGCAGCGCGCGGCCGGCGCAGCGGCGCAGCAGACCGATCTGCATCAGATAGGCGATGTGGTCGCGCGTGGTCTGGAAGTTCTGCCGGATCAGCCCGAGCAGCGTGGCTGCCATCTGATCGGCCAGCAGCCCGTCGCCGCCATCGGCGTTGTGTGACAGGCCGTAGCGCTGCTCGAGCGCCATCAGCAGCAAGGCGCCGTGCGACACCGACAGCAGATGCCGGCGCGCATCCACCCGGCGCGCCCGTGACAGGCCGGCGAGGTCGAACACCCCCTCGCAGGCGGCGAGCGTGCCTTCCTGGCAGGTTTCCACCGCCGCCAGCAGGGCCTGGCGCAGCGTCGGATCGAGTTTCGTGTGCGGTCCGCCGTGCATCGGCAGGCCCCTGACCCCGAGGCCGGCGCCGGCGGCGAACAACCGCCCGGCCAGGGCGGAGAGATAGCCATCGAACCCGTCCAGCAGCGCCGGCGTCGGCGTAACGACAGTGCGCGCCGACAGCGGCCCGTCCGCCGGATCGAGCGCGCACAGGCCGAGACCGCGGAGTTCGCCGATGCGCTCCCGCACCGTCGCATCGTCGAGCAGGAACACCTGCTTGACCAGGCCATACAGCTCGCCGAGTGCCGCGCCTTCGCGCGCGCGCACTGCCAGATGGCTCGCCAGGTGCCATTGCGCGCGCCGGTGCAGCGCCGGGAAGTGCCGCAACCAGAGCTCCTGGCAGCCCGTGAGGAAGCGGATCACCTCGCGTTGTGTCTGCACCGAAGCCTCTGCGGGCGGAGCCGCCCTGAAGGGGGATGACGTGGGTCCAAGCTTAGCCCGTCGGGGCGTCGCGGCGCCAGTGTTGGCACCAGTGTCGACCCCGGAGTCGGCCCCGGTGTCGACCCCGGTGTCGGCGCGGCGTGTCAGCGCCGGAACGCCGGCATCACCGCTTCCGCGACCCATTGGAACTGCTCCAGCATCACCGCCTTCGGCGTGCCCATGCTGGTGCTGAGGTTGATGTATTCCAGCCCCGGGAACCGCGCCTCCATCGCCTGCAGGTGCTCCACCAGCTGCTGTGGCGTGCCGGCGAACCAGGAGCCGAGCCGCATGAAATGCTCCAGCGTCGGCACCCCCACCGCGTCCCAGCCGCCGCGGCCGGCCACCGCCGCCACCTGCGCCGGCGACAGGCCGGGGACGAAGCCGAGCGGGGCGAACATCTTCACGTGCTCTTCATAGAACGGGGTGAGCTCGCGGATCGCCTGCTCGCGCGTGTTCGCCAGGTGGAAGAAGATGCCGATGCCGAGGTTCTCGCCGAGCTTGAGTTCCTTCCCCGCGCGCGCCGCGGCGTCCCGGTAGCCGACGATCGGGCCCTCCGCCATGGTCGCCGCCCCGCCGCCCACCATGCCCCGGATGCCGTGCCGGACCATGAAGTCGAGCCCGCGCGGATTGGCGCTGACGATCGGCTGCCAGCACTCCACCGGGCGGCGTGGCGGGCGCGGCACCAGGGTGAGGTCCTTCAGTGTGTAGCCGCGATAGGGGACTTCCGGCGGCAGCGTGTAATGGGCGCCGCGGTGGGAGAAGCGGTCGTTATCGAACGCCTTGAAGATGATCTCGACCTGCTCCTCGAACAACGCGCGATTGGCGTCCTGGTCCTGCATCGGCGCGCCGAACGTTTCCACCTCGCGGGTGTGGTAGCCGCGGCCGACGCCGAAGATGGTGCGGCCCTTGGTCAGGATGTCCGCCGCCGCGTAGTCCTCGGCCAGCC
>JAJZVS010000121.1 GCA_021845555.1 Pseudomonadota bacterium | reverse complement strand
GATCTCGTTACGAAGTGACCGGATATGAACTCCCCGTTGGTATGCCGGGCCATCCTCGTGTGGGGCGCGCGTGGGGGAGCGCCATCGGACGAGCATCCTGACCCCCCATCAATCGGCAAATAGAGGATTACGAACATGCGCCTCACTCTGCTCTCCAGTGTCCCCGTCTGCCTTGTCGTGCTGCTTGGCTCCGGCGCTCCGGCTCAGGCCGGGGTGCTCGGCACAGGCACCACCACCATCGGCTTCACCGGCGGCATCATCACTGACACCATCGGCACGGCCGGCCTGTACGATATCATCGCCTATGGTGCCCAAGGCGGCAACGGCGGCAACGGCGGTGGTCCCGGCGCCAGCGGCGGCCTTGGCGCTGAGATCGGCGGCACCTTCAGCCTGGCCCACGGCGCCAACCTGGAAATCGCCGTGGGTGGTGTCGGCGGCAACGGTATCTTCGGCGGGGGCGGCGGTGGGGGCGGCGGCAGCTTCGTCGTCCTGAATGGCGCGACCCCCTTACTGATCGCGGGCGGTGGCGGCGGGGGCTGGGGCAATGTGGGTGGTCTCAACTTCAGCGGCGGCGGTGGCGGTGGGCAGACGACAACGGCCGGGGAGAACGGCATCTTCGGTGGCGCCCTTGGTGGTTTCAACGGGAGTGGCGGGGCCGGATTCGGCGGTGCCGGCGGAGGTGGCTTCCTGGGCAACGGAATAGGTGGCCAAGTAGCCGTCGGTGGCGCTTCCTTCGCCGCAGGCCTCGGCGGCGGCAGCGGCTTCAACGGGGGTAACTTCGGCACAGGCGGCACTGGTGGCTTCGGTGGCGGCGGTGGTGCCGGCTTCAGCGGCGGCGGCGGTGGCGGCTACAGCGGCGGCGGCGGCGGTGGCCGCGTCACCAGCGGCGGGGGCGGCGGTTCATTCGACGCCGGGATCCCCGGCACGCTCGTTGCGGTTTCGGGGGAAAACAGCGGAAACGGCCGAGTTTCGTTCACGCTTCTCTCTCCGGTCGCGGTGCCCGAACCTGGCTCACTCGCTTTGCTCGGCACAGGGTTGCTCGGCCTCGGCTTAGCCTTGAGCTGGCGCCGCAGGGTCAGCTGATAGGTTCAGGCCGAGCCATGAACTGGGGGCCGGGACCGAGGAAGACGCTTGCCACCACCTGGTCGCGCGGGTTCCGCAGCTTCATCGTTGCCCCGCCGGGGAGTTTCTGTCGCGCCGGATGACTGCTATCGCAATGAGGCCAATAACGAACAACGCGCCGGATTGTGGCTCATTTACGCTCACGGACGGACGTGGATTGACCGGCCCCAATCCGCTCGCGCCCTGGATCGTCAGATCGTACGGAAACGTAGAAATGCCGCTTCCAGGCGCCACTTCCGCGATCCAGTTCCCACCGTTGCCAATGGGTGTAACGAAGTTTACGATGGAGGATAGCCCATTCGCCTGGTTGCCATTTGCGGCGGCGAACAGATTGCCGTTTGGGTCATAGACTGACAGTTCGACCGCTTGCGACGCGGACGGCAGTGAACTGACGGCCAAAGTAAGCTGGTCGCCGGCATTGGTGTTGAAACTGTAGTAGCCCAGATTCCCGTCCGACGGGCTTGCTGCGCCGCTGCCCAGAACGTTTGTCGTGAACAGGCTGGTCCCACCTCCGGGAACCGGGAACTGAAGGTTGTAACTCAGCGGTGCCGGGTTGTTGTCCGTCGTGGTCACACCCACCGTCCAGGTGCCGGCCTGGGTTTGATTGGCGGTGTAGTAGATCAAGCTCTGTCCAGGCGGTCCGTTGCCATTCGCGGCTGCAACAAGGTTGCCGTTATTATCGAACAACTGCACTCCCACGGAACGGGTCGTTACTCCGGCATAGGCAGCAAGATTGATCGCCTGACCAGCCGTCACGTTGAATTTGTAGTATTCCGCCGTCGAACTCGGCGCGATCGTTCCTTCCACGCTGAGCACGGTCGAAACACCGACGGAGGGTGCCCCATATGGGAAGAATTGAGGGCTGACGGGTTGGGCCGTTCCGAGACTGAAATTCGGCGACACCTGGTGGACGGTGTCCGAATTGAGTTGGCCGAAGGCCGCAAAGTCGGCCTGCGCGGCCGCAATAGTCGATGGTGACGAGGGCGCTATGAGTTGCGCCGTTGCCAGTGTCGTATTGGATCCATTCGAAATTATGGTTGCAACGGACAGTGTCTGCGGCGTGGCCCTCGCCGGCAGCGCGACACTTACGACGCCGGTCACGGTAAGCGCCAATATCTGGCCAGCGTCGCGGATTGAACGCATGTTCGTCTTGATCCGGGACATCGCAGTACCTTCCGCCGACATTCCCCACATGACCGGCCCATCCGGCCATTTTGAAAGTAGTCTACCCGCCGTCTGACAGCCTTTGCAACGGCGGACGTGCCAGGAGGGCCTCTGGGGCCAGTGCCACCGGTCAAAGATTGCTGTCCGACCGGAGTTTGGGCTGAAGTTGGACGACAAGAGAACACTGTTCTCCTGCCGACGGTCTGTGCAGGCGGTGACTGCGGCGCCCAGCACCGCGCCGGCGGCGGGCCGGCGCGGTCGGCGCACATCGCCATTGGGCGGTTCTTTACGGGCGTGCGAACTGGGAATCGGGAATGTCCACCGGCATGGCCGGCGGGGGGAGATCGGGCGGCAGGTCCACGACACTGCCCGATCCCACCGCGCGGCGGAAGCGCTGTGCGCGCTCGCCGGCGGCGAAAATGCGGCAGGCGCGGCTCCAGAATTCGCCCACCGCGAAGTCGGTGATCCACGGGCCGGGGGGCAGGCCGCGCAGCACGACATGGGCGCCGGGGCTGAGGAAGACGCTCGCCACCACCTGGCCGCGCGGGTTCCGCAGCTTCACCACGACGGGTTCGACGTTGCTGTTACGCAATGTCATCCAGGCGCTGCCGGTGCCGCCGCGGGCCAGCACCTCGCCGCTGGCCGGCGGCGGGCCGGCGCGGTCGGCGCACATCGCCAGATGGGCGGCGGCGGCATCCCCGGCGGCGAGCCGGGCGCCGGAGACGAAGCCGGTGGCGCCGCCCGCCAGGCGGATTTCCATGCGCCCGCTGGCGGGATCGAGGCCGCGCACTTCGACCGGGGCGAAGGCCGGCAGTTCGGCCATCGGCCGCATGTGCCCGCCCGAGTGGGGATCGGGCCGCCAGACCCAGGCGGCGCCGAGGCCGGGCAGCACGTAGTGGTTCGGCCTGCCCGCGGGGCGGGCGCGCGGCAGGTGGGAACTTGGGGCGCCGGCGGCCTCGGCCGTCGCGGCCGGCGGCGGGTCGGCAGTGCCGAGGCTGGCGGTGGGACCGCGCGAGATTGCCAGCATGAGCCAGCCGGCGCCGGCCGCCGAGGCCACCAGGAACCCGATCCAGAGGAAGAAACGGAGATCGGTGCCGGGCGCCGGCGCGGCGGTCCCTGGCCTCATCCCATCGGGCGTCATCCCATCGGAGGTCATCCCGTCCGGGGCCGGGGCAAAGGGAGCGGAGGCGTCGGACGCCCGCGCGGAGAACGGCGGCGCGGTGGCCGGCCACCCGCGCGGCACCGCGGCCGCGGCGCGGCGGTCGTAGGCGCGGCGTTGGGCCGGATCGCTGAGCACGTCGTAGGCAGCCTTCAGGGCGACGAAGGCCTGGGTGCTGCCGGTCACGGGGACATCGGGGTGCAGCCGGCGCGCCTGCCGACGCCAGGCGGCCAGGATCGCCGCCGGCGTCGCCGTCGGCGCCACCCCGAGCCGCGCGTAATATCCGTCCGGATCCTGCTGCACGGGGCGATGTTATACCAACGGGAAAAATTGCCGAGACGTCCCGCGCCTCGGCCCCTGTGGCCGTCGGCGCCGGGTCGCCGGGGAGTCAGGTCTCCGAGCGTGCCAGCGCGGCCAGCGCCGCGCGCAGTTCGGCGATGCCGGCGCCGGTTTCGCTGCTGGTGGGCATCACCTCGGGGTGCGCGGCCGGGTGGGCGCGGGCGAGCTGTCCGACCTCCTCCAGCTTGCGCGCCAGTGCCGCGGGGCCGAGCGCGTCGATCTTGGTCAGCACGATCTGGAACGTCACCGCGGCGCGATCGAGCAGGTCCATCACTTCGAGATCGGAGGCTTTGATCTCGATCCGCGCGTCGAGCAGCAGCAGCACGCGGACCAGCCCCGGCCGGCCGCGCAGGTAGTCGAACATCAGCCCCTGCCAGTCGGCAAGCAGCGCCTTCCCGGCCTTGGCGTATCCGTAGCCCGGCATATCGACCAACGCGAGCCGGCCGCCGAGTTCGAAGAAATTGAGCTGGCGCGTCCGCCCCGGCGTGATCGAGACGCGCGCCAGCGCCCGTCGTCCGGTCAGCGCGTTGAGGAGGGAGGATTTGCCGACGTTGGACCGTCCGGCGAAGGCGACCTCCGGCAGGACCGGCCGCGGCAGCTGGTCCAGCCGCTGCGCCGCGTGCACGAAAGTGCAGGTTCCGGCGAACAGCAGCCGGCCGGGTTCCAGATCCGGCGCCGGGCCGGCGGGGGCGGGCCCGGTCATCGGCGCATCAGGTGCGCGCGAGGCCGGGCCGGGCCAGCCTGGTGCGCCGCATGATGAACCATTGCTGCGCGATCGACAGCAGGTTGTTCCAGGTCCAATACAGCACCAGCCCGGCCGGGAAGCGCGCCAGCATGAAGGTGAAGATCACCGGCATGAACTGGAACAGTTTCGCCTGCACCGGATCGGGCGGCGGCGGGTTCAGCTTCTGCTGGCCCCACATCGTCAGGCCCATCAGGATCGGCAGCGCGCCGAGGTGCAGGAAGGGCGAGAACGCGGTGGGATCCCACGGGATCAGCCCGAACAGGGTGAACAGGTTGGTGGGGTCCACCGCCGAAAGATTGTGGATCCAGCCGAAGAACGGCGCTTGGCGCATCTCGATGGTGACGAAGATGTCCTTATAGAGCGAGAAGAACACCGGGATCTGCACCAGCATCGGCAGGCAGCCCGACGCCGGGTTGACCTTCTCCGCCTTGTAGAGCGCCATCATCTCCTGCTGCTGCTTCTGCGGATCGTCCTTGTAGCGCTCTCGCATCGCCGAGACCTTCGGCGCCAGCAGCCGCATCTTGCTCATCGAGCGGTAGGAGTAGTTGGCCAGCGGGAAGAACAGCAGCTTGACGCAGACCGTGAAGGCCATGATCGCCAGGCCGAAATTGCCGAGCAGCCCGTTCAGGAAGTCGAGCGCGTAGAAGATCGGCTTGGTCAGGAAGTAGAACCAGCCGAAATCCACCGCCTTGTCGAACTGCGGGATGTGGTACTGGCTCGCATAGCGATCGAGCAGGGTCACCACCTTGGCGCCGGCGAACAGATGGCTCGGCAGCGACGCCGCGGCGCCGGGGGCGATGGTTTCGGGCGCGGCGAGGACGTAGTCCACCTGGAAATGCCCGTCGCCGCCGGGGATGGCGCGGTAGCTCAGCGTGGTGGGCACCGACTGGTCCGGGATCGCCGCGGCCAGCCAGTATTTGTCGGCGAAGCCGGCCCAGCCGCCCTTCGACGTGGTCTGATAGGCGATGTTGCCCGGCTTGCCCTTCGCGTCCGACTTCGCCTTCGCATAGAGCATCTCCTGCAGGCGGTCGTGCGCGACGCCGGTGAGGCCCTCGAACAGGATGTAGTAACCCGACGGCGGCGGCGTGTAGTCGCGCCGTACCCGCACCCAGGGGAACAGCTTGACCGGGGCGGCGGAGGCGTTGGTCACCTGCTGGCTGACGGCGAACATGTAGTTGTCGTCGATCGACAGCACGATATGGAAGGTCAGGCCGGCGCCGTTGTCCCACGACAGGGTGACCGGGTGTTCGGGCGTGAGTTCCTGCGCCGAGGCGGTCCAGACCGTGTCCGCGCCGGGCAGTTTCACGGTCTCCCCGGGCGCGGCGGACCAGCCGTACTGGGCGTAGTAAGGATGTTTGGTGCCGAGCGGGGCGAACAGGCGCACATCCGGGGAATTCGGCGCCTCGGTCTTGCGGTATTTGGTCAGCACCACATCGTCGATGCGGGCGCCGAGCAGGCTGATCGAACCGCGGATCGCGGGGGCGGCGATGGCGATGCGCGGCACCACGCGCGGCACCGCCGGCGTCGCGACGGCGCTTGCCGGGGCCGTGCCCGCCCCCACCGTGCCGGCCGTGGTCTGCTCGGTCGCCGGTTTGGCCGGCACCGGCGGATGCGGCAGGTACCGGGTGGCGATCATCTGGTATCCGAGCAGAATCCCGAGCGAGATCAGGATCGCCACGAACATCCGCTTCTGGTCCATCAAGGCCCCGCTTGGCAGTGGTCGGTCGGCGCGTCCCGGTCCGCCCGCGCGTCGCGGGGGAGGGGCGGCGCCGCCCCGTCGGTCGTATGGCAGTGGCAGGCGGGGACCGGATCGTACCCGCCTTCGTTCCAGGGATTGCAGCGCAGGATGCGCCAGCCGGCGAGGCCGGCGCCGCGCAGCGCGCCGTGGGTGCGCAGTGCCTCCACGGCGTATTCGCTGCAACTGGGGGAGAAGCGGCAATTGGCGCCGATCACCGGGCGCAGCGTCCATTGATAGACGCGCACCGCGCCGATGCCGAGCCAGGCGGCCGGGCTCGGCATCGGGCGCGTTGTCGGCCGGGCGGGGGCGTCCGTCATGCCGCCTTCCCCGTGGTGGGCACGGCGCGGGGCGCGGCGAGTTCCAGCCCGCAGCGGGCCAGCGCGCGGCGCAGGTCTTCCTGCAACGCGATGAAGCGGCGGGAGCGGGTCGCGTCCCGCCCGATCAGCACCAGGTCGGTGCCGCGCAGGTCCTGGCCCGCGAGCACGATCCGGGCCGCTTCCTTGAGACGGCGGCGGGTGCGGTTGCGGATCACGGCGTTGCCGACCTTCTTGGTCACGGTGAAGCCGACCCGCGGCGGGCCGGCGTCGCCGCGTGCGAGGGCTTGCAGCACGAGACCGGGGACCGGCGCCTTGCGCCCCTTGGCCGCGGCGCGCAGGAACTCGGCCCGGCGCTTCAGCCGTGCCGGGGCGGGTGGGACCGCGCGGGGCTGGGACGTGCCGCTCATGGGACGCACCTCATGCAACGGCGGAAACGGGACAGGCCGAACCGGGGCAGGCCGGACTGGGGCAGGCCCGACTGGGGCAGGCCGGACCGGGGCCGGGCCAGAGAGGCCGCTCATGCGGCAAGCGGGCCGCGCGCCGGCCGCTCCGCTCAGGCCGACAGGCGCTTGCGGCCCTTGGCGCGGCGGTTGGCCAGCACCTTGCGCCCGCCCACGGTCGCCATGCGGCTGCGAAAGCCATGGCGGCGCTTACGGACCAGCCTGGAGGGTTGATAGGTGCGCTTCACGACCAGTCTCCGACGAAATAGGGTGCCCTGCGCCAATACGCAGGCCGGCCGCAGCCGCGCCGCCCGGCGCGGGGCCGTGATAGGCGGCGGTCTATAGGCGGGCGGCGCGCGGCGGTCAACGTCCGGTCGCGCCGCGGCCGCGGCGGACGCGGAAATCGGGGTTGGCGCGATCCGGGGGAGGATCCAGGGGCCGATCAACATCGCGCCAAAGTCGCGCGCCCGGCTTGCCGGCCGGCCCGGATCGCGGCATGCAGGCATCCAGCGCCTTTCCGGGGAGAGTTATCGTGGAATTTGCCGCCAGAAGCCGACGCCTGTCGTTGCGCCCGCTCGCCTGCTGCCTCGCTCTGTTCCTGGGCCCGGTGCTGGCCGCCCGCGCCGCGGTCCCCTGCCCGTCGCGGGCGGTGCTGGACGTGGCGGCGCTGCAAAGCGAGCTGATGGTGGTTGCCACCACCTGCCACGAAAATGCCGGCTACAACGCGTTCATGCAGCGCTATCAGCCATATCTGCTCCGCACCGAACAGGATCTGGCGGCCTATTTCCGTCGCGCCTATGGCCGCGCCGGCCAGCAGCGCCACGACTCCTTCGTGACAGCGCTCGCCAATGCCCAGTCCGACGCAGGGATCCGCCAGGGCACCGATTTCTGCCCGCGCAGCCAGGCGCTGTTCCAGGAAGTGCAGGCGCTGCGGAGCACGAACCAGCTGCCGCTCTATGCCGCCGGTAAGGACGTGCTGCCCGCCGACGTGCTGAGCTGCTCCGCCGCCGAACCCCGCCACGTGCGCCAACAGCTCGCCCGCCGCAGCCGCCGCTGACGGCCGGTTCCGGCCAGGGGGCGGCAGGGGGCGCGGCCAGGGGGCGCCTGGCAGGGGGGCGCCGATGGATATCTACCATGTCTGGTGCGACCTGAAGCCGGGGGTGGCCGACCTCGATTTCGCCGCCCGGGTGGCCGTCTATCTCGACCATCTGCGCACTGAGGGGCGGATCGCCGGCTGGCGGCTCACCCGGCGCAAGCTCGGCCTCGCCCCGCCGGAGCTCGGGGAGTTCCATTTGATGATCGAGGTGACCGGCCTCGCCCAGCTCGACGCCGCCTTCGCGCTGGCGGCGGCACGGAGCGAACCGACCGAGGGGTTCCATTTCGGCGTCAATTCGCTGGTGCAAAACGCCCGCTTCGGCCTGACGCGGGATTTCCCCGATCCGATGCGCCGGCACGGCGAGGAACGGTTCTGATCGGGTAGGCGGTTGGCGCAGGCCGCGCTTGCCGCACGCCGGCCGGCGGCCTATCCGCGCCCCCGGAGGCAAGGCATGCAGATCGACGGACGCGCCTATCGCACCATCTGGGTGGACCCCGACGACGGCTGGTCGGTGCGCATCATCGACCAGACCAGGCTCCCCTGGGCGCTGGAGATCGTGCGCCTGACCGACGCGGCGCAGGCGGCGCACGCGATCCGCGCCATGCTGGTGCGCGGGGCGCCGCTGATCGGGGCGACCGCCGCCTATGGGCTGTGCCTCGGCCTGCGCGCGGACCCGTCCGACGCGGCGCTGGAGGCGACCGCGACGCTGCTGGCCGCGACGCGGCCGACGGCGGTGAATCTGCGTTGGGCGCTCGATCGGATGGCGGCGCGGCTGCGCCCGGTGGCGCCGGCCGCGCGGGTGGCCGCAGCTTATCGGGAAGCCGCGCGGATCGCCGATGAGGACGTGGCGCAGAACCAGGCGATCGGCCGGCACGGGCTCGATCTGATCGCGCGGGCGGCGCGCGCCGCACCCGGGCGGGCGGTCAACGTGCTGACGCATTGCAACGCCGGCTGGCTGGCCACCGTCGATTGGGGCACCGCCACGGCGCCGATCTATGTCGCGCAGGCCACCGGGATTCCGCTGCATGTCTGGGTCGATGAGACGCGCCCGCGCAACCAGGGGGCCTCGCTCACCGCCTATGAACTGGGCAAGGCGGGCATCGCGCATACGGTGATCGCCGACAACGCCGGCGGGCACCTGATGCAGCACGGCCAGGTGGACCTCGCGATCGTCGGCGCCGACCGGGTGACGCGCGCCGGCGACGTGGCGAACAAGATCGGCACCTATCTCAAGGCGCTGGCGGCCAAGGACACCGGCGTTCCATTCTTCGTGGCGGTGCCGTCCAGCACGATCGACTGGACCATCGCCGACGGGGTGGCGGACATCCCGATCGAGAATCGCGCGGCCTCCGAGGTGGCGGAAATCACCGGCCGCGCGGCCGACGGCACGGTGCGGACGGTGCGGGTGATCCCGGAAGGCAGCACGGCGGCCAACCCGGCCTTCGACGTGACGCCGGCGCGGCTGGTCAGCGGCCTGATCACCGAGCGCGGCTGCTGCGCGGCGACCGAGGCGGGACTGCGGGCGCTGTTCCCGGAACGCTTGTAGGACGCGCCGCCGCCTCAGAGCGGCGTGCCGAACGCCGCCTCGCGCGGTTCGGGGGCGGTCGCGGCCCAGAGCTCCGGCCGCAGCTCCTCCTTACGG
>JAJZVS010000120.1 GCA_021845555.1 Pseudomonadota bacterium | reverse complement strand
CGAACAGGCGCGCGCGGGCGGGCTCCGCCTGCTCGGCCCCAATTCGATGGGGGTAGTGAACGTCCCCGCCCGCATCGCGTGTTCCGTGAACGCGGTGCTGGAGGTCGATACGCTGCCCGCCGGGCGCTGGTCGCTGGTGTCCCAATCCGGCAGCGTCATGGGCACGCTGCTGTCGCGCGCCGCCGCACGCGGCGCCGGCTTCGCCAAGCTGGTCAGCATGGGCAACGAAGCCGACCTCACCGCCGGGGAGATCGTCGGCCTGCTGGCAGACGACCCCGACACCGACGCGATCCTGCTGTTCCTGGAAACCATCCGCCGGCCCGCCCTGTTCGCCGCCGCCGCGCGCGCCGCCTTCGCGGCCGGCAAGCCGGTGATCGCCTACAAGCTCGGAAGGTCGGAGGCGGGCGCGAAGCTCGCCGCCACCCACACCGGCGCGATGGCCGGATCGGACGCGGCGGCCGACGCCTTCTTCCGCGCCAACGGGATCGTCCGCGTCGATATGATCGAGACGCTGCTGGAACTGCCCCCTTTGCTGCTCGGCCGGTCGCCGCTCGCGGCACCGAAGCGCGCGGTGCGCGTGGTCACCACCACCGGCGGCGGCGGCGCGATGGTGGTCGATCGGCTGGGCCTGGCCGGTGTCGCCACCGCGCATATGCTGGATACGACGCTCGCCGGCATGGGCAAGGACGCGATCGCCACCGCGCTGTCGGCCGCGCGCGCCGCCGACGACGCCGATCTGGCGGTGGCAGTGATCGGCTCCTCGGCGCAGTTCCGCCCGCAGGACGCGGTCTCCGGCATCGTCGCCAGCCATGGGCCGCATCCCGTGGCCGCGTTCCTGGTGCCGCATGCCGAGGCCTCGTTGCGGCTGCTCACCGAGGCGGGCATCGCCGCGTTCCGCAACCCCGAAGCCTGCGCCGACGGCGTGCGCGCCTATCTGGACTGGCGGGCCCCGCGCGCGGTGCCCGAGGCCGGCGACGTCTCCGCCGCCACCGCTCTGCTTGCCGCTGCGTCGGACGAGCCGGGGGCGCGCGCGGTGTTCGCTGCCCTCGGGATTGCGGACAGTGCGCAGCGGATCGACCCCGATGCGCCGCCCGCCGACCTCGCCTATCCGGTGGCGCTGAAGGCCGCCGGCGCGCGCCTCGCGCACAAAACGGAAATGGGCGCGGTGGCGCTGAACGTTGCAGACGCAATGGAATTGGCGGCAAGCGCGGCGGCGATGCGCGCGCGGCTGGGCGGGGCGATCGCCGGCTTCATCGCCCAGCCGATGGTCCGTGGCGTCGCGGAGGCGATCCTGGGCTACCGGCGCGATCCCACCGTGGGACCGGTGGTGGTGCTCGGCGCCGGCGGCGTGCTCGCGGAAGTGTATCGCGATGTCGTGCTGCGCCTCGCGCCCGTCTCTGAAACGGAGGCGATGGAAATGATCGAAGCGGTGAAGGGCCTCGCCCCGGCGCGCGGCTATCGCGGCCTGCCGAAAGGCGATCTGGCGGCGCTGGCACGCGCGGTCGCCGCGTTCTCCCGCCTGGCCGCGCTGGAGGACGTAGCGGAGGCGGAGGTCAACCCGGTGATCGTGCTGGCGGAAGGCCAGGGGGTGACGATGGCGGACGCATTGTTGCGGACGGGGGCGGCGCCATGACGGTGCTGGAGCGGTTGCGCGCCGCGCGGGTGGTGCCGGTGGTGCGCACGCCGACCGCCGCGCTGGCCGCGACCGCGGTGTCCTGGCTGCGCGAGGCGGGGCTCACCGTGTTCGAGGTCACGCTGACGATCCCCGACGCGGTGGGGCTGATCCGCGAACTGGCAGCCGATCCGGCGCTGCTCGTGGGCGCCGGCACGGTGCCCGATGCGACGGCGGCGCGCGCCTGCCTGGACGCCGGCGCGCGGTTCATCGTTTCACCCTGGATCGATACGACGCTGGCCGCGCCGTGCCGTGAAGCCGGCGCCGCCTGGCTGCCGGGCGCGCTGACGCCCACCGAGGTCCGCGCGGCGCTGGCCGCCGGGGCGGATGTGGTGAAGATCTTCCCCGCCGCCTCGGTCGGCGGCCCGGCGCATATCGCGGCGCTGCGCAGCGTGTTCCCCGGCGTGGCGTTCTGCCCGACCGGCGGGATCGGGGCGGCCGACGTCGCAACCTATCTGGCCGCGGGTGCAGCCTTCGTGGGCATGGGCGGGGCGCTGGTGGATGCGAAACGGATCGCCGCGGGGGATCGCGGGGCGATCGTGGCAGCGGCGCGGGCGGTACTGGGGGGGTAAGCCGCTGCGCGGGATCACAGTGGCCGCGCCGCACCGGAGTAGAAATACGTCGCCACGCGCGGCCCGCCGACAAAGGCGGCGTCCATCGTCTCGATCCGGAACCCCGCCCCGCCCACCAGCGCGTCGATCCGCCGATCGAGATGGCAGCCGCCGGCGATGTGTCGCCAAGCCGGCGTCAGCCGGTGCTGCCAGCGCGCCACCCGGGCATCGGGCGCCAGCCCGTGCTCGACGAACAGCAGCCGCCCGCCGGGGCGCAGCACCCGCCTTGCCTCGCGCAGCGCGGCGTGCGGATCGCCGATCGAGCACAGCGTCCAGGTCGTCACCACCGTATCGAAGCTGCCGGTGTCGAAGGGCAGATCCTCGGCCGGCCCGGCCCGCACGGCGAGCGTCACGCCAAGCCCGGTGGCCCGCGCCTCCGCCAGCCGCAGCAATGCCGGGGAGGGATCGATCCCGGTCACCGCGCGCACCGAAGCGCCGTAGAACGGCAGGTTGAGCCCCGACCCGATGCCGAGTTCCAGCACCTCCCCCTCGGCGGCGGCGCCGATGCGCTGGCGGAACGGCACCAGCTGCGGCGCACGCATCGCCAGCGCGATCAGCCGCGGCAGGATCAGGCGGTCATAGAGACTCACCGTCCGACCGCGCCGGCCAGCCAGTGCGTAAGCACCGCCGTGCCAGCGAGGAAATCGTCCAGCGTCATCGCCTCCTCCGGGTTGTGGCTGCCGTTCGCGTTGCGCACGAAGATCATGCCCATGGGCACCCCGGCCGCCGCGAACGCCGCCGCGTCGTGCGAGGCCGGGCTGCCCAGCGCGAGCACCGGCAGCCCCAGCGCCGCCGCCGACGCCTCGAACCCGGCGCGAATCGCCGGATCGACCTTCCCCACCGCCGCCCGCGCCTTGGCGCCGAGGTGGAACCGCACGCCGCGCCGCTGCGCGATCCCCGCGACGATCGTGCTCACCGCCTGGTCGAGTTCGGCCAGCACCGCCTCGTCGTAGGCGCGCACGTCCAGGCTGAAATGGAACGCGCCGGGCACGATGGTGAGGCCGTGCTGCGCGGCGTCGGTATGGAACCGCCCGATCGTCGCGGCCATCGGGATGCCGCGCGCCTCGTGCTGCTGCCACAGCGTCTCGATCGCCAAGGCGAATTCGGCCCCCGCCAGCGCGGCGTCGCGGCGGAAGCGGCGCGGCAGGCCCACGTGGTCGTTGCGGCCCTCGATGCGCGCGTCCGGGTAGCGGAAATTACCAGGGATACCGGTGCCGATGCCGACCGCGCGGCCGGCTTCCACCAGACTCGGCGCCTGCTCGATATGCAGTTCCAGAAACGCGCGCAGCCGGGCGGGATCGAGCGCGCGGTGCCCGGCGGCGAGCGCCTTCGGGTCCCCGCCGCAATCGGCGATATGCTCGGCGAGGGTGCGGCCGGTGTCGATCCGCCGCGCGCCCATCGCTCCGTCCGGCAGCACCCCGAGCGCGCCGCGACTGCCGATATAGGACACCTGGAACCAGATGCTTTCCTCGGCGCGGATGCCCATCACCGTGACGTCGCACGACGGGACCACGCCGAGCCGTTGCAGCGCCGCTACCGCGACGATCCCGGCGACCACACCGGCAGCGCCGTCGAAATTGCCGCCATGCGGCACCGAATCGAGGTGCGAGCCGATCAGGATGGCGGGCGCCGCGCGATCGCGCCCGGCCCAGGTCGCATAGAGATTGGCCGCCGCGTCGCCGTGGACCGCCAACCCCAGCGCCCGCGCCGCCTCTGCGACAGTGGCATGCGCGCGCTGCTCCCCGGCCCCGAACGTGTCACGGGTCACGCCGGGCGCGTCCGCGCCGTCCGCGCGCAGCCGGTCGAACAGCGCCGCCGCCCGTTCCCGTTCCGCCGCCACCGCTTGCGCGATTTCCGCCGTGTCTGCCATGCCCATGCTCCTTTGTGGGGTGCTATGCTGCCCCGGAACGCCGCCGAGCAGAAGGCACAGGCCATGGACTCCACTGCCGATCTCCTGCGCGACACCGCCACGCGGCTGTTCGCCCAGCAGATCACCCCCGAAGTGTCGCGCGCCGCCGAACGCGGCGTCTTTCCCGCCGCGGCCTGGGAAGCGGTCGAGGCCGCCGGCCTGACCCGCGCGCTGGCGGGGGAAGCCGCCGGCGGCTTCGGCGTGCCGGCGGCGCAGGCAATGGTGTTGCTGCGCGTCGCCGGGGAGCACGCGGCGCCGCTGCCGCTGGCAGAGACGATGTTGGCCTCCTGGCTTCTCGCCGCCGCCGGCCTGCCGATCCTCGACGGGCCGCTGACGCTGGGGCCGGTCGCGGCGGAGGACGGCGCGCTGCACCTGACGCGCGACCGGACCGGCTGGCGCCTGTCGGGCAGCGCCGCGCGCATGCCCTGGGGCCGCGATGCCGCCGCCGCGGTGCTGCTGGTGGCGCACGCCGGCCGGGCGCACGTGGCGCTGCTGCGCCCCGACGCCTGGGACCTGACGCCGGGGGAGAACCTGGCCCGCGAGCCGCGCGACCACCTGCGCGTGACCGCGGCGCCCGAAGCGGTGGCACCGGTCGATTTGCCCGCCCAGGCGCTGCGGGCGGCCGGGGCGGCGGCGCGTGCCCAGCAGATCGCCGGGGCGCTGGCGCGGGTGCTGGCACTCACTACCCGGTATGCCCAGGACCGCGTGCAGTTCGGCCGGCCGATCGGCAAGTTCCAGGCGGTGCAACAAAGCCTCGCGGTGCTGGCCGGGCAGGCGGCCGCCGCCTCGGCCGCCGCCGATCTGGCGGCCGAGGCGATGGAAGCGGGACCGAACTGGTTGCCGATCGCGGCGGCCAAGGCGCGCGCCGGGGAGGCAGCGGGGATCGCCTGCGGCCTCGCGCACCAGCTGCACGGCGCGATCGGCTTCACCTACGAGCACGAGCTGCATTTCCTGACCAAGCGGCTGTGGTCCTGGCGCGACGAATTCGGCGCGGAGGCGGAATGGAACCGCCTGTTGGGCCGCCACATGCTGGCCGCCGGGGCGGACCGGCTCTGGGCCGCGCTCACCGCGGCCTGATCGCCGCCCGATGACCCCGTTCGGCGCCCGGGTGCGCGGCTTGCGGGCGGAGCGGGGGATCACGCTGCGCCGCCTCGCCGCCGAGTTGCAGGTGAGCGCGGCCTATCTGTCCGCCCTGGAGCATGGCAAGCGCGGCGCGCCGGGCGCCGGACTTGTCCATCAGGTGAACGAATTCTTCGGCCTGATCTGGGATGACGCCGAGGATCTGGCGCGACTCGCGCGGCTGTCGCATCCGAAGGTGGTGGTGAACACCGCCGGGCTGACACCCGAGCAGACCGCGCTCGCCAACCGATTGGCGCAGACCCTGCATCGACTTCCGCCAGAAACCGTGGCGTCGCTGCATGCGATCCTGGACGCGACGGCGCCGCAGCCGAAGCCGCGGCTGCGGCGGATGGCGCGGGCGCGGTAACCCCCTGCCCGGGCCGGGCGCGCGGGGGCAAAAGCAAATGCGTCATACAAGTTGACAAGTGCGGTTGGCCGGCCCATAGGGCCGCCGGCCCGGCGTCTTGGCAGCCGGCCGGCACCGCAACCCCGCCCCGTCGTCCAAGCGGGTCAGCAAGGGAAAACCAAATGGAATTCGATCGTCTTTCGCGTCGTGGCGTGCTCGGCGGCTTGGCCGGCGCGGGCTTGGCGGGCGTCGGCCTGACCAACACCGCCTTCGCGGCCGGCGCCGCGACGCCGAAGCTGCCCGCGCACCCGGTCTCCCTCAACATCGTCGATGTTGCCGGCAACCTCGCGCTGACCCGCCCCGCGTTCGAGGCCTATGCCGCGGCGAACCCGCATCTGGTCTCCCACTTCACCTACAACCAGGCGCCGGCGCCGGAACTGCCGGGCAAGCTGCATGCGCAGCAGAGCGCCGGGCGGCTCGACATCGATCTGGTGCTGACCGGCACGGACGCGCTGGCTGCCGGCATCAAGCAGAAGATCTGGGCCCCGCTCTATCCGAACTACGCGGCGGCGCTGCCCGATCCGGCGAAAATCTTCCAGCCGGCGGCACTGAAGATGCAGGATCTCGCGGCCAACCAGGGCCTGTGCGTGGTGTTCTGCCCGGCCGGCCCCGAGCTGCAGTACAACCCGCTGAAGGTGAAGCAGGTGCCGACCACGGCAGCCGAGTTGCTGGCCTGGGCGCAGCAGAATCCGAAGAAGTTCATCTATGCGGACCCGAACAACTCCGGCCCCGCGCGTATCTTCATGATGGGGCTGCCGTATCTGCTCGGCGACAAGGATCCCTACGATCCGGAGCATGGCTGGGACAAGACCTGGGCCTATCTCGCCGAACTCGGCAAGACCGTGCCGTACTACCCGGCCGGCACCGGCCAGGTGATGCAGGAACTCGGCTCCGGCCTGCGGGACATGACGCCGGCGCATATCGGCTGGTATGTGAACACCCGCGCGCTGGGCGTGGTCCCGGCGACCGAGAAGCTCGGCCTGTTCAAGGGCGGTCATATCGTCTGCGACGCGCAGTTCATGTGCGTCCCGAAGGGGGTGGCGGCCCCGAAGCTCGCCGTGCTGCTCGACCTGATGCGCGACATGATGACGCCGAAGGCGCAGGCGGTGACCTACGACTCCGGGTATTTCTACCCGGGTCCGGCGGTGAAGGACGTGCCGCTGTCGATGGCGCCGAAAAAGAGCCAGGAGATCGTTGCCAAGTTCCGCGATCCGGGCTTCGACGCGCTGCTCAAGACCGCGAAGCTGCAGGTGCCGCTGAGCTCCGACCGGTTCGTCTATGCGGCCGGGCGCTGGTCCAAGCAGATCGGTCGTATCACCGCGGGCTGATCGCGTCGCGATCCCCCCGCGCGGTCCGCCGCGCGGGGGGCAAGACGGGCAGGGGAAATGTCATGACCATCACGGCGAAGGATTTCCGCGAACTGCGGTTCGATCGGGTGCGACGCGACTTTGGCACCCATCACGCGCTGCGCGACGTCTCGCTCACGATCCAACGCGGTGAGTTCGTGGCATTGCTCGGCCCGTCCGGCTGCGGGAAATCGACCGCGCTGAATTGCCTCGCCGGGCTTTTGCCGCTGACCGGCGGCGGAATATGGCTCGATAACACCAGGATCGACCATCTGAAGCCGGAAGAACGCGGCTTCGGCATGGTGTTCCAGAACTACGCGCTGTTTCCGCACATGAGCCTGCGGCGCAACATCGCTTTCGGCCTGGAGATGAAGGGCATCAAGGGTGCGGCCTGCCGGGCCAAGGTGGAGGAGGCCCTGGCCCTGGTCCGCCTCACCGAGCACGGCGACAAGCTGCCGGGCCAGATCTCGGGCGGCCAGCAGCAGCGGGTGGCGATCGCGCGGGCGATCGTGGTCGAACCGCCGGTGGTGCTGATGGACGAGCCGCTGTCCAACCTCGACGCCAAGCTGCGGCTGGAGATGCGCGGGGAGATCCGGCGCATCCACAGCATGCTCGGCTCCTCCACCATCTATGTCACGCACGACCAGGACGAGGCGCTGTCGCTCGCCGACCGCATCGTCGTGCTGCGCGACGGCGCGGTGCGCCAGGTCGGCACGCCGGAGGAACTCTATGCCCGCCCGGCGCACCCCGATGTCGCCGAGTTCATGGGCTACCGCAACCTCCTGCGCGGCATCGCAGCGCCGGTCGGGGCGGACCGGCTGCGACTGACATTCGAGGGCCATGCGCTGGAGGGCGTGGCGATGGCGGCGTCCGCGCCCGGCGGCGCCGCGCTCGCCGCGATCCGGCCGGAGGACTTCACGCCCACGGCCGACGGGCCGATCCCCGCCACCGTGATCGCCGCCGAGTATCGCGGGCGCGACTTCTACGGGGTGGCGCGCACCGAGGGCGGGATCGAACTGTTCTTCCGCACCGATACGCGCGTCGCCCCGGCAGAGACGGTGCGCCTCGCCGCGCCCGCCGATCGGGTGCTGGTCTATCCGGAGGCCGCATGAGCGCACCATCGGGCTCCCTTCCCGCAGCACGGCCCGAGCGGCCGGCGCTGCGGCTGCGGCTCGCAGCGCGCGGGTTGGACGGCGTCACGCTGCTGACGCTGCCGGCGCTGATCTTCACCGCCGCGCTGTTCATCTATCCGGCCGCCTACGGGCTGTGGCTGTCGCTGCGTCCGGCGCATCACGCCTGGTGGCTGGCGAACTACGTGCATTTCTTCTCCACGCCCTATCAATACAATACGATCTTCACCACGCTATGGCTGTCCTTGCCGATCAGCCTGCTGACCGTGGTGGTCTCGGTGCCGATCGCACTGCGGGTGCGGCGGATGCGCCGCCAGCGGCTGTTGACCACGATCCTGGTGGTGCCGATCACCCTCGGCACGGTGCTGACAGCGCAGGGGCTGCTGAACTACCTCGGCCCGCTCGGCTGGTTCAACCGTTCGCTCCTGGCGCTCGGGCTGATCTCCGAGCCGTTGCGCCTGGTGCATAACTACTGGGGCGTCTTCCTCAGCCAGGTGATCGTCGGCTTCCCGTTCAGCTTCCTGCTGATCCTTTCATATGTCTCCGGCCTCGATCCGTCGCTCGAAAACGCCGCCGCCATGCTGGGCGCGCGGCCGGGGGCGCGATTCCGGCGGGTGATCCTGCCGCTGCTTGCGTCCGGGCTGGTCACCACCTTCTGCCTGTCGTTCGTGCAGGCGTTCTCGGTATTTCCCTCCGCGGTGCTGGTGGGCGCGCCGTCGGGGGCGACGCGGGTGATCTCGATCGCCGCCTACCGTGCCGCTTACGAGCAATACGATTATTCGATGGGCTCGGCGATCGCCATCATCATGGCGCTGGTGCAGATGCTGGTGGTCGGCGCGATCTTCCGCATCCAGGGGGTGTTCTACCGCGGCCCGATGAGCGGGGGGAAAGGATAAGGCGATGAGCGCAACGGTGCAGCCGGACGGACCGGCAATCCTGGCGCGCAGCCAGGGCGATCTTGCCGGCCGCCTGTGGCGGATGGTGGTGTGGGTGACGGTCGGCTTCTTCATCCTCAACCTGTTCGGCCTGATCGCCAGCGTGGTGACGGATTCCTTCGCCCGGCTGTGGCTCGGCACCTGGCTGCCGCAGGGCTACACCGGGCGCTGGTATGCCGAGTCCTGGGACCAGTACCAGCTCAGCTACGTGCTGACCGTGACGTTCGAGGTCGCGGGCGCGGTGCTGATAGGCTCGGCGCTGATCGGCGTGCCGGCGGCCTATGCGCTGGCGCGGCGGAACTTTCCCGGCAAGCGGGCGCTGCTGATCACCTTCCTGCTGCCGCTGATCGTGCCGCCCTTCACCTTCGGGATTCCGCTCGCCTCGGTGCTGTACCAGCTGCGCCTCGGCGGCACGCTGACCGGGGTGATCCTGGCCAATCTGGTGCCGTCGGTGCCGTTCGTGATCTTCATCCTGGTGCCCTTCATCGAGCAGATCGATCCGCGGGTGGAAGCCGCCGCGCGGGTGTTCGGCGCCGGGACCTTCGCGCTGTTCCGCCGGGTGATGGTACCGTTGCTGATGCCGGGCATCCTGGCCGCGCTGGTGCTGGTGCTGGTGCGCACGATCGGCATGTTCGAGCTCA
>JAJZVS010000119.1 GCA_021845555.1 Pseudomonadota bacterium | reverse complement strand
GGTATTCGTCGCCGTGCCACCCGCCACGGCCGCCGTGCCGGCGCCGCCGCGTTCCTGATCAACCGCCCAGCACGCGCCCGGCCACCGCGTCGAGCTTCGCCACCGCGGCCGGGTCGCGCATATGCGTGGCGGTGATGATGGCGTTGTCCAGCGCGCGGTCGCAGCCGCAGGGGCAGGGGCCGCGCGGCGCACCCAGCGCGGGCACCGCGGCGCGCACCAGGGTGCGGGCGTGCTCGGCGTTGTCGAGCAGGACGCGCACCACCGCCTCCACCGTCACATGGTCGTGGTCGGGGTGCCAGCAGTCGAAATCCGTCACCATCGCCACGGTGGCGTAACAGAGCTCCGCTTCGCGGGCGAGCTTGGCCTCCGGCATGTTGGTCATGCCGATCACGCTGGCGCCCCAGTTGCGATAGAGCGCGCTTTCCGCCTTGGTGGAGAACTGCGGCCCTTCCATCACCAGATAGGTGCCGCCGCGTGCGACCGGCAGGCCGAGCGCCCGCGCCGCCGCTTCCAGCCCGTCGCCGAGCCGGGCGCAGACCGGATGCGCCATCGACACATGGGCGACGATGCCCTCGCCGAAGAAGCTTTTCTCGCGCGCGAAGCTGCGGTCGATGAACTGATCGACGATGACGAACTGCCCGGGCGGCAGGTCTTCGCGCAAGCTGCCGACCGCGGACAGCGAGATCACGTCGGTGCAGCCGGCGCGCTTCAGCGCATCGATATTGGCGCGGTAGTTCAGATGGCTGGGCGACAGCGGGTGTCCCCGCCCATGGCGCGGCAGGAACACGCAGCGGACGTCCCCGATCCGGCCGAACAGCAGGGCATCGGACGGCAGGCCCCAGGGGGTGGGGACCTGCCGCCAGACTTTGTCCTCCAGCCCCTCGATATCGTAGAGGCCGGAACCGCCGATGATGCCGAGGACCGGCGGGTTCATGCGCCGCGTTGCCGCGTCAGTGCAGATGCGACCACAGCTTGCGCTTCACCCCGTAGGTCAGGCCGGTCATCAGCAGCAGGAACAGCACCACGCGCACACCCATCTGCTCGCGCTGCACCGCCTCGGGATTGGCGGTCCAGTAGAGGAAGGTCACCACGTCGTGCGCCATCTGCGGCACCGTGGCCTTGGTGCCGTCCGCATAGGTCACCGCCCCGTCCTGCAACGGCGGCGGCATGGCGATCAGATGGCCGGGGAAGTAGGCGTTGTAGTATTTGCCCGCCGGCACGTTGAAGCCTGCCGGGGGCTTCACGAAGCCGGTCAGGATTCCATACACGTAGTCCGCTCCGCCGTCGCGCGCATTGACGATGAGCGACAGGTCCGGCGGGAGCGCCCCGTTCAGCGCCGCGCGGGCGGCGGTGTCATTGGGGAAGGGGGAACGGAACTGGCTGGCCGGCGTGCCCGGTCCTTCGATCGGTTGGCCTTGGTCGTTCAGCCCGACGGGCACCTGCACCGACGCGGCGATCTTCTTGATTTCGGCCGGCGTCATGCCGATGCCGGCCAGATCGCGATAGTGCAGCTGGTGCATGGAGTGGCAGTTGGAGCAGACGTTGTAATAGACCCAGAAGCCGCGCTGGGCGGCGGCGAGGTCGAGGCCGCCGAGCAGGCCGGAGAAGCTCCAGCTTTCGTTCGGCAGTGGCGGGGTGTCGTCCTGGGCCAACGCCGGCGCGGTGGAGATCAGCGCGACCAGCGCGCCGGCGGCGAGGGCACGGAGAGCGGAACGGAACACGCGCATCATGCCTTCTCCATCGGCGCGGCGGTTGCGGCATTGGGCAGCGGTCCGGCACCGCGTCCCAGCACCGCCTGGCTGATGCTTTCAGGCAGCGGCAGGGTTTTCTCGATCGCGCCGAGCAGCGGCAGCAGCACCAGGAAGTGGAAGAAATAATAGATCGTGCAGATCCGCCCGAGCGGCACCCAGAAGCCCAGCGGCTTGTGCGCGCCGACCATGCCGAGCGCGACGGTGGCCGCCAGCCACACCCAGATCAGCTTGCGGAACACCGGCCGGAACCGCGCGCTGCGGACCTTGCAGGTATCCAGCCAGGGCAGGAAGAACAGCACCAGGATGGAGCCGAACATGATGCACACGCCGCCGAGCTTGTTCGGCACCGAGCGCAGCATCGCGTAGAACGGCAGGAAGTACCACTCCGGCACGATATCGGCCGGCGTCTGCAGCGGGTTCGCCTTGATGAAATTGTTCGGATCGCCCAGCAGATTGGGCAGGAAGAACACCAGGAACGCCCACACCGCCAGGAAGGCGCAGATGCCGACGCTGTCCTTCATCGTGTAGTACGGGTGGAACGGCACCGTGTCCTGCGGCCCCTTCGGATCGATCCCGAGCGGGTTGTTCGACCCGGTGACGTGCAGCGCCCACACATGCATGAACACCACCGCGATCAGCACGAACGGCAGCAGGTAGTGCAGCGCGAAGAAGCGGTTCAGCGTCGGGTTGGAGACGCTGAACCCGCCCCACAGCCAGGTGACGATCGCGTGGCCGACATAGGGGAAGGCCGAGAACAGGTTGGTGATGACGGTGGCGCCCCAATAGGACATCTGGCCCCAGGGCAGCACGTAGCCCATGAAGGCGGTGGCCATCATGATCAGCAGAATCACCACCCCCAGCATCCACAACAGCTCGCGCGGCGCCTTGTAGGAGCCATAATACATGCCACGCAGGATGTGCACGAACGTGACGATGAAGAACATCGACGCGCCGTTCTGGTGAATGTAGCGGATCAGCCAGCCGTAGTTCACATCCCGCATGATGTGCTGCACCGAACCGAACGCGAGCGCGGTGTTCGGCTGGTAGTTCATCGCCAGAAGGATGCCGGTGGCGATCATGATCACCAGGGCGACCATCGCCAGCGCGCCGAAATTCCAGAAGTAGTTGAAGTTCCGGGGCGTCGGGAACGCCGCATACTCCTTCTGGAGCAGCGACGGGATCGGCAGGCGGGTGTCGATCCAGTTGATCAGCGGGTTCTTGAATTCGCTCTTGTGCAGACCGGCCATAGCGGATCCTCGTGACGGGGCTGACCGGAGGTCAGCCGTGCGGAATCGTGGGGACAGGGGCGGCGCGGCGGGCGCACTCGGGCACCGGGGGCGGCGTGGTCGCGCCGGCGGTGCCCGACGGCGTGCCGTCAGGCCGGAAACGGTCCGCCATCGCGACGATGGCGGCGGACGGATCGGACATCGGTCCCCTCGAAGCGTGCTGCCGGTGCCGGGGACTACGGACCGCCCGGGCTCAGGCCCGGCCGGCGCGCGGCACCCGGCCGCGGTCGGCGCATCATAGGGAGCCGCCTTCGCCCCTGCAACACGCCGCGGCAACGGGCTATCCTGGCCCGATGCCAGGAACAAGGCCCCGATGACCCTTTCCCCCGACCGATCGCCCGCCGATGCGCCAGTCCCCCCACCGCATGTGGCGCTGAAGCCACAGGCCCGGGCCTGGTTCGAAGCGCTGCGCGACCGCATCTGCGCCGCTTTCGAAGCGATCGAGGACGAAGCCGCCTCCTCTCACATCCCATCGGGCACCCCATCGGGCACCCCATCGGGCACTCCATTGGGCGGCACCCCCTCGGGCCGCTTCGCCGCCACAAGCTGGACCCGGCCCACCGCGGACGGAACGCCCGGCGGCGGCGGCGAAATGCGTCTGATGCATGGGCGGGTGTTCGAGAAGGTGGGCGTCAACGTCTCCACCGTCGAGGGACGCTTCGCCCCCGAATTCGCCGCCCAGATCCCCGGCGCCGCGGAAGACCCGCGCTTCTGGGCCAGCGGCATCAGCCTGGTCGCGCACATGGCGAGCCCCCGCGTGCCGGCCGTCCATTTCAACACCCGCATGCTGGTGACCACCAAGGGCTGGTTCGGCGGCGGCGGCGACCTGACGCCGATGCGCCTGGAAGCCGCCGAGTCGCGCCAGGACGCGGCGGATTTCCACGCCGCGTTCCGCGCCGCCTGCGACCGCCACGATCCCGCCTACTACGCGGAGTTCAAGGCCTGGTGCGACCGCTACTTCTACCTGCCGCACCGCGACGAGCCGCGCGGCGCCGGCGGCATCTTCTTCGACCACCACGCAAGCGGCGACGCGGCGGCGGATTTCGCCTTCGTCCGCGACGTGGGCGAGGCCTTCCTGGCGGTCTATCCAGCCATCGTCCGCCGCCGGATGGGCGAGTCCTGGACCGAGGAGGACCGGCTGCACCAACTCGTCCGCCGCGGGCGCTACGTCGAGTTCAACCTGCTGTACGACCGCGGCACGCTGTTCGGCCTGCGCACCGGGGGCAATATCGACGCGATCCTGATGAGCCTGCCGCCGGAGGCCCGTTGGCCGTAGCGCGGGATCGCCCGAGGCGGAAACGTCGGAGGGGGCGACTCACGCCCTCAAAACCATAGCCGGCGCTACCCGCCGATCCGTTCCCGCTCGTCCGAGTTCACGCCCAGCTGCTTCAGCTTGCGGTGCAGCGCGCTGCGCTCCATCCCCACGAACTGCGCGGTACGGCTGATATTGCCGCCGAAGCGCAGCAGCTGGGCCTGGAGATACTGGGTCTCGAACAGGTCGCGCGCCTCGCGCAGCGGCAGCGCCATGATATCGGCCGCCGGGTCGAGCGTGAGCAGGGCAGGGGCGCCGGCGCCGATCTCCGGCGGCAGCATCTCCGGGCGGATCGGATCGGCCGGCCCGCCCGGCGCCATGATCAGCAGCCAGTCGATCACGTTGCGCAACTGCCGCACGTTGCCCGGCCAATCGTAGGCCTGCAACGCCGTCGTCGCGTCGGCCGACAGCTCGCGCGCGGGCATCCCCGAGACCTCGGCCGAGCGGGTCATGAACTGCTGTGCCAGCGCCGGGATGTCCTCGCGCCGCTCGCGCAGCGCCGGCAGGCGCAGCGGCACCACCGACAGGCGATAGAACAGATCCTCGCGGAACCGCCCGGCGGCGATCTCATTGGACAGATCCCGGTTGGTCGCCGCCAGCACCCGTACATCCACCTTCACCCGCGCCGAGCCGCCCAACCGCTCGAACGCCTGATCCTGCAACACCCGCACGATCTTGCCCTGGGTTTCGAGCGGCATGTCGGACACCTCGTCGAGCAGCAAGGTGCCGCCATGCGCGCGTTCCAGCACGCCGGCGCGGCGCGGGTGCGCGGCGGGGTCGGTGCCGGCTTCCAGGCCGAACAGCTCCTCCTCGAACCGGGCCGGCGCCAGGGTGGCGCAGTTCAGCGCCACGAACGGTCCGCCGACCCGGCGGGAGCGGGCGTGGATCATCCGCGCCGCCACCTCCTTGCCCGAACCGGCCGGCCCCTGGATCAGCACCCGCGAGCCGGTGGGCGCCACCCGCTCGATCTGCGCCCGCACCGCGCCGATCGCGGCGGAGGCGCCGGTCAGCGTCGTCTCGGGCCCGGCGCGCAGCCGCAGTTCGGCGTTCTCGCGCGCCAGCGCCGCGGCTTCCAGCGCGCGGCGGACCACCAGCAGCAGGCGATCGGATTCGAACGGCTTTTCGATGAAATCATAGGCGCCGTGCTGGATCGCCTGCACCGCCATCTCGATCGTGCCGTGCCCGGAGATCATCACCACCGGCACCTGCGGCTCCTCGCGGTGCAGTGCCGCCAGGATGCCGAGGCCATCCTGCTTCGACCCCTGCAACCACACGTCCAGGATGGCGAGCGAGGGCCGGCGGGCGCGGAACACCGCCAGCGCCTGGTCCGAGTCGCCCGCGACGGCGGTGTCGAAGCCTTCGTCGCGCAGGATGCCCTCGATCAGCACCCTGATGTCGGGTTCGTCGTCGACGATCAGGATCTCATGCGGCATCGGCCATCCTCATCGGCAGCACCAGGGAAGCCACCGCGCCCGGACCGTCCGTCCGGTCGTCGAGCGCCAGCACGCCGCCATGATCTTCCATGATCTTCTTCACGATCGCCAATCCCAGTCCGGTGCCCTTCGGCTTGTGCGTCACATAGGGCTCGGTCAGCCGCGCGCGATCTTCCTGCGGCAGGCCAATGCCGTCGTCGGACACCATGATGCGCACCTGGTCCGCCTCCGCGCGCACCGTCACGGTGATGTGTCCGGCGACGCCCCCCGCCGCCTCCTCCGGGCCGCGCGGACGCATCACCACGGCGTCCGCGGCATTGGCGAGCAGGTTGGTCAGCGCCTGGCGCAGCATCCGCCGGTCGCAGGGCGCCACCGGCCCCTGCTCGGGGATCTCGCTCCGCCACGCGATCTGCGGCCGGGCGGTCTTCTGCAGCACCAGCGCCTCGCGCGCGATGCGGCCGATGTCCTCGGGCTTGATGACCGGGGTAGGCATGCGGGCGAAGGCGGAGAACTCATCGACCATGCGGCCGATGTCGCCGACATGGCGGACGATCGTCTCGGCGCATTGCGCGAAGGTCTCGGGGTCCGACGTGATCTCGCGCCCGAACCGGCGCTTGAGCCGCTCGGCGGCAAGCTGGATCGGCGTCAGCGGGTTCTTGATCTCGTGCGCGATACGCCGCGCCACGTCGGCCCAGGCGGCCTTGCGCTGGGCCGCCTGCAATTCGGTGATGTCGTCGAACGTCACCACGAACCCCTCCGCCCGCTCGCCGGACAGATCGGCGCCGATCCGCACCAGCAGGGTGCGCCGGCGAGACGGCGGGCCGATCACGATCTCCCCGGTCTGGGCGCGATCCGGGGCGGCGAGCGCGGCGGTGAGCAGGGGCGCGAACTCGGGCACCGCCTCGCCGAGCGGCTTGCCGCTGGCGGCGAGCAGGTCGGCGCCGAGCAGATCGTCGGCGGCGCGGTTCGGCAGTTCGATGCGGCCCTGCCGGTCGAGCCCGATCACCCCGGCGGAGACGCCCGACAGCACCGTTTCGGTGAAGCGCCGGCGCTCGTCGATCTGCCGATAGGCGGCCATCAGTTCGGCTCGCTGCGCGGCCAACTGCCCGGTCATGCGGTTGAAGGCGCGCGAGAGCACCGCGATCTCGTCGGCCGCGGCGGCGCGCTCGGGCACCCGCACCGTGAGGTCGCCGCCGCGCACCCGCTCGGCCGCCTGGATCAGCCGCCCGATCGGCCGGGCGATGTGGTTGGCCATCAACAGCCCGATCAGCACCGCCGCCGACAGCACCAGCAACGCCACCAGGGCGAAGATCCAGGCGAACGCCACCTGCAACCACGATCGGTTGGCGTCCAGGCGCTTGTATTGCGCCACCGCGCTCTCGGTGCGCTGCATATAGTGCAGGATCTGCGGATCGACCGGCCGGCCCACCATCAGGATCAGCGGCGGCGTGGAATCGAGCGTCACCAGCGCGCGCACCCCGGTGCCGTCCGCGGAGTCGAGCACCACCACATCGCCTTTCATCGCCTGCAAGGTGGCCCAGCGCGGCGGGGGGGAGGCGCCGATGCCGCCGAACAGCCCCGCCGAGGCCATCACCTGGTCGGAGGTCGGATCGTAGATCACCGCCTCCGTCAGGCCGCGCAAGGTGGTCTGCGCCGCCAGCACGCGGGCGAAGGCGCGCGGGTCGATGGTCAGCAGCGTGCCGGCGCGATTGAGGTCGTTGGCCATCTCCAGCGCCACGGCGCGGATGTTGTCGCGGTGCTCCTCCAGGTAGCCGCGCGCGACCTGCAACGACTCGCTGATCGCGGTGCGCACCGGATCGTTGAACCAGGCCTGGATGCCGAAATGGAAGAACGCCACCGCGAAGCCGGCGACGACGATGGACGGCGCCACCGCGACGCCGCTGTAGAGCAGCACCAGCCGCACGTGCAGCCGCGCCCCGGCCGCCCCGCGCCGGCGCTCCGCCCACACCCGCGTCAGCCGCCCGGCCAGCACCGCGCCCAGCAGCAGCAGCACCGACAGATTGGCCCACACGAGCCCGACGCTCACCCCGGGATCGACCGCGAAGGACGCGCCGCGCGCCAGCATCACGAAGGTGCCGATGCCGACGCCGAGCGCGAGGACCACCAGCCCGACCGTCACCGCCCGGCCGAGCAGCAGGTCGGCGATCCGGCTGGAGCGGCTGCGCGCCGGTTCCTCCGCCTCGCGCGGTGGCGGCGGGGCGGGCGCAGGGAGCGCCGGGGACTGGGTCCCAGGGGGGGGTGGGGTGGCCAAAGGGGTGGCCGGCGGCTCCTGCCCGGCCGGGGCGGAGCCGGTCGGCCCGTCCGGCGCGAGCATCGCCCGCGGCGGGCCCATGGTCACATCCCCCCCCGCACCACCGGGATCTCCAGGTCGCGGATCTTCTTGCGCAGCGTGTTGCGGTTGAGGCCCAGCATCGCCGCGGCCTTGATCTGGTTGCCGCGAGTCGCCGCCAGCGTCAGGCGGATCAGCGGCCGTTCCACCTCGGAGATGATCCGGTCGTAGACGTCGGACGGCGCGGCGCCGCCGTCATGCGCGGCGAGAAAGGCGCGGATGTGGCGCTCCACCGCGCGCGCCAGCGGCTCCGGCCCGGCGGCGGCGGCGGCCTCGGGCGGCGGCGCCGCTTCCGCGAGTTCGGCGGCGATCGCATCGGCGCCGATCGTCTCCCCCGGATGCAGCGCGGCCAGCCGGCGCATCAGGTTCTCGAGCTCGCGCACGTTGCCCGGCCAGCGGTGCTGCTTCAGACGCTCGAGCGCCGCCGCATCGAGCGATTTCGCCGCCAACCCATCCTCGCGCGCGCGGTCGAGAAAGTGGCGCGCCAGCGGGGGAATGTCCTCCAGCCGCTCGCGCAGCGGCGGCAGGCGGATCGGCACCACGTTCAACCGGTAGAACAGGTCCTCGCGGAACAACCCCTGGCGGATCGACATGCGCAGGTCGCGATGGGTGGCGGCGACGATGCGGACATTGGCCTTGATCGGCTGGCGCCCGCCCACCGAGGTGAACTCGCCCTCCTGCAACACGCGCAACAGCCGCGTCTGCGCCTCGGGCGGCATGTCGCCGATCTCGTCGAGGAACAACGTGCCGCCGGCGGCCTGCTCGAACCGCCCCTGGGTGCGATTGAGCGCGCCGGTGAACGCGCCGCGCTCGTGGCCGAACAATTCGCTCTCGATCAGCTCGCGCGGGATCGCCGCCATGTTCACCGCGACGAACGGGCCGGCGCGGCGCTTGCCGTAATCATGCAGCGCACGCGCCACCAGTTCCTTGCCGGTGCCCGACTCGCCGTTGATCATCACGGTCAGATCGGCGGTCGTCAGGCGCGCGATGGTCCGGTAGATCTCCTGCATCGCCGGGCTGCGGCCGATCAGCGGCAGGCGCTCGTCGGCATCCCGCGGCTCGGCCGCCACCTCGATCGGCACCGGCGGCACCGCCAGCGCGCGGCCCACCACGCTCAGCAGCTCATCGAGATCGAACGGCTTCGGCAAATACTCGAACGCGCCGCGCTGCGCCGCCTTCACCGCGGTGATCAAGGTCGATTGCGCGCTCATCACCACGACCCGCAAATCGGGACGGATGCGGCGGATGCGCGGAATCAGATCGAGGCCGTTCTCGTCCGGCATCACCACGTCGGTGATCACCAGATCACCCTCGCCATCCTCCACCCACCGCCACAACGTCGCGGCATGGCCGGTCGAACGCACCTGATAGCCGGCACGCCCCAACGCCTGCGTCAGCACGGTGCGGATCGAACGATCGTCGTCGGCAATCAATACGGTCGGCGGAGTCATCGGCATGTCCTGACGCGAAGGGGGAACGGGTGCCAGGGGAAGGCAAGCAAGGCCAGGGGGGCGCTGCCCCCCTGGACCCCCCGCCAGGGGACTGGTCCCCTGGACCCCGCTGACGGCTTCGCCAGGAAGGGGGCGCGACACGGACCAATCCAACGGCAGGGTTGCGCCCCCTTCCTGGCGAAGCCACCACTCCCTCCCACAGCAC
>JAJZVS010000118.1 GCA_021845555.1 Pseudomonadota bacterium | reverse complement strand
ATCTTCCTGCACCCGATGGCGATGCGGCGCCACGTAGCCCCTCGGCTGGTAGGAGGAGATCCGGTGATCGAGCGCGGTCTGCCGTACCGTCGCCGGCGTCACCAGCATCTTCGAATGCGCGTCGTAATGCGCGGGGGGCGTTTCCCACAGCACCTCGGCGATGTTGCGGATGGTGGCGCCGTTGCGTTCGTGCATGATCTCTCTCCGGTGCGAAGCAGGCGTTACAGCGACAGTCCGGCGGCAGCCAGCGCCTTCAGGAAGTTCGGCTCCGGCTGCGGCAGCGGCGGCAGTTCCCAGCTTCCGGTGCCGATCGGACGGATCTCGCGCTCCACCGGCACCTCCAGGAGATAGGGCCGGTTGGCGGCGATCGCGGTCTGGATCGCGTCCTCCAGCTCGCCCGCGTGGCTCACGGTGTGCGATGCCACGCCGAAGGATTTTGCCAGCGCCGCGAAATCCGGGCTGTAGAGTTCGCGCGAGGTATCGTTCTGGAAGCTGGTCGCCAGTTCGCGCCCGGAGAACATGCCATGCTGGATGTCGCGGATCGAGCAGTAGCCGCGATTGTTCCACACCACCCAGACGACCGGGATGTCGTATTCGACCGCGGTGGCCAGCGCATGCGGCGTCATCAGGAACGATCCGTCCCCGGCGACCGCGACGCAGGGCCGGTCGGGCGCGGCGAGCTTGGCGCCGAGGATGCCGGAGGTGGCAAAGCCCATCGCCGCGAAGCCCCAGCTATGGATCAACTGGCGCGGGCGCAGCGCATCGAACAGCTGGATGATCCAGTTGTGGTGCACGCCCACATCGCTCGCCACGATCGCGTTTTCCGGCAGCGCGCGCGACAGCGCCTTCATCAGGCGTTCGGGCCGTAGCGGCATCTGGTCGGAAGCCGCCAGACCGTCCTGGTAGCGGTGCCAGACGTCGCGGCCATGGCGCAGCCGGACGAGCCAGCCCTCCCGTGCCGCCGGCGCGGTCGCGGGGCGCGCGCGCAGCGCGGCATTGAGATGCGCAAGGCTCGCCTTCGCGCAACCCAGGATCGGCAGCTCGGCCGGGTAGTTGCGCCCCAGCTCGGACGGATCGATGTCGATCTGGATCAGCCGCGACGGCGGAATCGACAGGGTATAGCCATCGAGCCAGGCGCTGGTGGCGCGGTCGTCGAAGGTGAACCCCAGCGCCAGGATAACGTCGGCATTCTTGGTAGCGTCGTTGGCGGCATAGGTGCCGTTGCGGCCGATCGAGCCGAACGCCAGCGGATGGCGCTCGTTGATCGATCCCTTGCCGTTCGGGCTGGTCACCACGGGGATCCCCATCGCCTCGGCGAAGGCCTGCAACGCGGCGGAGGCCTCGGCCAGCAGCACGCCCTGGCCGGCGATGATCACCGGCCGCTCCGCCGCCCGCAGCAGATCGAGCGCGGCGGCCAGCGCCTCGGGATCGCCGGGGGTGCTGTTGCGGATCCGCGCCGAAGCCACCGGCGGGACGACTTCCGCCTCCTCGACGAACACATTGAGCGGCACGTCGAGATTGACCGGGCCGGGGCGGCCGGAGGTCATCAGCTCCCAGCCCTGGCGCACCGCGAGCGGCACCATATCGACCCTGGTCGGTTGGTAGCTGCGCTTCACATAGGGGCGCACGACGGACGGAAAATCGCCCTGGTAGTGCCGCCCGGTTTCCTGGAACGGCTGGCGGTTGAACTGGCTGGTCGGCACGTTGCCGGTGATGGCGAAGAAGGCCGAGCTGTCCATCATCGCCGCCGCCAGCGCCATCACGATATTGGCCGAACCGGGACCGCAGGAGGTGAAGGTCGCCACCGGCTCGTTCCGCACCTTGAAATAGGCGTCGGCCATGTGGCCTGCGGTCTGCTCATGGTGGGTCGAGATGGTGCGGATGCGGTTCTGCGCCTTGAATGCCGCGTCCAGAAAGCCGACGTTGCCGTGCCCGCACAGGCCGAACAGGTACGGCACCTTCTGACGGATCAGGAAATCGACGATGATATCGGCGCCGTTCATCACGGCGCGTTCGCTGCGGTCCACGATTTCTCTCCGTTGCTTTCGATAACGCTCTGGCTTCGTTCAGGCCGCGTTGGCGCCGCGCCCGGATCCGGGCGACTGCATGCTCGGACTGCCGAGCATGCGCGAGATTCGCTGCGCCGTGCTGCTGACCTGCGGGATCAGTTCCGCGATCCGCGCCGGGTCCATCCGCATCGCCGGCGCCGAGACCGCGACCGCGGCGCACGGGCGCCCGGTGTGGTCGGTGATCGGCGCGCCGAGGCAGCGCAGACCCAGCTCCATCTCCTCGTCGTCCATCGCATAGCCTTGCGCGCGGACCTGGTGCAGCGCCTCGCGCAGCGCCGCCGCGCTGGTGATGGTGCGGGAGGTGAAACGGGTCAGGCCCCGCTCGGCCAGCGCATCCACCTCCGCGTGCGGCAGATGCGCGAGCAGCACCTTGCCGAGCGCGCTGGCATGCGCCGGGGTACGCTTGCCGACATAGGCGTGCATGCGCACCAGCCGGGTCCCTTCCACCGCCTGCACGCAGATGGCCTCGCCGTCGTACAGGATGCCGACATGCACCGTCTCGCCGGTCTCGCGGGCGAGATCCTGCAGCGGCGGCAGCGCCTGCCAGCGCAGTTGCTCGTGATGGATCGCGGCCGAGCCCAGCGTGTGGAAGCGCATCGCCAGGGCGTAGCGGCCGGTTTCCGGATCGCGCTGGAGGTACCCGAACGCCTCGATCGTGTGCAGGATCCGGAACACGGTGGGCTTGCTCTGCCCCAGCGCGGCGGCGAGTTCGCCGAGGCTCCAGGTTTTCTGCCGGGTGAAGCAGTCGATCACCTCCAGCCCCTTGCGCAGGGAGCCGAGGAGGTAGGGATCGCGTGGTGGGTCGGCGGTCTCTCGCATGGCGAAATCTGGTCCGGTATTCTGTAACGCCATTTCGTATTGCGGAATCGATGCCCTGGCAAGCCCCGGTTCGCGGATGGGTTGCGTCGCCGCTTCGCAGGCGCAAAATGCCGCCATGCTGATCGCCCGCTCCCTGCCTGAATTGCGCGCCGCCACCGCCGATCTGCGAACCGGGTCGGGCAGGCTCGCCCTGGTGCCCACCATGGGCGCGCTGCACGCCGGGCATGGCGCGCTGGTCGCTGCCGCGCTTGCCTCCGGCGCGGCGACCGTCGCCTCGATCTTCGTCAATCCGTTGCAGTTTTCCCCGACCGAGGACCTGGCCCGCTACCCGCGCGACGAAGCCGGCGATCTGGCGAAGCTGAAGGAGTGGGGCTGCCGGCTGGCCTGGCTGCCGGACGTCGCCACCATGTATCCGGCGGACGGCGCCACGGTGATCGAACCCTCGGGACCGGCCGAGGGCTGGGAAGGCGCGGCGCGGCCGGGGCATTTCCGCGGGGTGGCGACGGTGGTGGCCAAGCTGTTCGGCCAGGTCGGGGCCGAGGCGGCCTATTTCGGCGAGAAGGACTGGCAGCAGTTGCAGGTGGTGCGCCGGATGGTGACCGATCTGCACCTGCCGGTCACGGTCGTCGGGGTGGAAACGGTGCGGGAGGCGGACGGGTTGGCGCTGTCCTCGCGCAACCGCTACCTTTCGGCCGCCGAACGGGCCCGCGCGCCGGCGCTGGCGCGGGCGCTCCGTCAGGCCGCCGCGGCGCTCGCGGCGGGAGCGGCGGCGGCGGGTGTGCTGACTGAAGCGCGAGCGGCGCTCAGCGCGGACGGATTCGGGGTGGAATATTTCGCCCTGGTGGACGGCCCCTCGCTGCGCGCGATCGCGCACACGGTCCCAGGCGCGCGGCTGGTCGCCGCGGCGCGGCTCGGCCCGGTGCGACTGCTCGACAATTGCGCAATCCCCGGCCGCGGCGCGGGCTAATCCATCCGCACCGCGACGTGGCCGCGTTCGGCGGAATAGCCGAGATAGCGGTACGATTTCCCGGTTTCCGCCAGGAACTCCTGGAACGCCTTGAATTCGTGCAGGCGCCAGCCGGGATAGTTGAAATACTCGTCGAACACGATGACCGTGCCGGGGACGATCCGCTCGGCCAGCAGCGTGAGAACCACGCGGGTCGAGGCATAGATGTCGCAATCGACATGCAGCAGCGCCACCGGGCCGCTTTCCGCGGCGAGGAAGCCGGGCAGCGTCGTGTCGAACCAGCCGACATGCAGGCGCGCGTTCGCCGGCACTTTCGGCAGGCGCCCCTTGGTGGAAAACGCCCCGGCCGCCTCCGGCGTGCCCTGCCAGCCTTCCGGCAGGCCCTGGAACGAGTCGAACCCGTGCACGGTGCGCGGGGTCAGTCCGGCGAGGTGGCGCAACGACGCTCCCTTGGCGACGCCGAATTCCAGCACCAGGCCTTCGCGCGGCGCCTGACCGAGCGCGAAGGCCAGCAGATCGTAGCGGTCGCGCCGCACCGCCGCGTCCGGCATCTGCGCCAGGACGTACTCCACCGCCTCGCGCTTGGCGGCCAGCCGCACGTCGAGCCAGAGGTCGTTCACGTAGAGCTTGTGCAGCCATTTGCGGTAGGCGTTGCCGAGCAGCCCGCCGCGCCAGCCGCGTTTCAGAATCGCCATGCCCGTCCGCTCCCGCCGCCAAGCCGGGGCGGCGCGCGCCGGCCGGCGGATGCCGTCTCGGCCGGACGGGCGGGGGGAGTCAACTGCGAGCAGCCGCGCGAGGCACGGGCGGGCCAGCAACGGCGCGGCGACCTCAGGTTCGGACCGCAGCGCCACCAGTTGCAGGCGGTTGGCGGCATCAGCTTCACCAGCCAGGCGCGCCCGCGCGGCAGACTGCGGCCCCTGACGCGTCGCGTCGGATCGCGCCCGCGCCGAGGACCCGATCCGCGCAGTTCACCCCGCTCCGCGCCCCCGAGCGGCCAGTGCGGCCCAGACGTGCTCCGGCGTGCACGGCAGCGCCGGCATCTCCGCACCCGCCGCGCGCAGCGCGTCCGCCACCGCATTGACCGCCGCCGCCAGCGCGCCCGTGGTCCCCGCCTCCCCCAGCCCCTTCACCCCGAGCGGGTTGTGCGGCGAGGGGGTGGGCCGGTCGTGAAGCTCGAAACCGGGCACGTCCGCCGCCCGCGGCATGGCATAGTCCATGAAGCTGCCGGTCAGCGGCTGACCGTCGGCGTCGTAGCGCATCCCCTCCCCCAGCACCTCGCCGAGCCCCTGCACGATGCCGCCGTGCAGCTGCCCGGCGGCGACCGGCGGGTTCAGCACCACGCCGGCATCATCGACGGCGATATAGCGGGTCAGCGCGACCGTCCCGGTTTCCGGATCGATCTCCACCTCCGCCACATGGCAGCCGGAGGGAAAAGTGGCGGACACCGGCATGACGCCGGTCACTTCCAGCGCCCCGCCTTGCGGCGCCGCCGCGGCGACGGCCTCCGCGATCGTCATCACCGGGTTGCCGTCGGGACGCGCGATCGCCCCCGCCGCGATCACCAACTCGGCCGGCGCGGCGTTGGCGCGCAGCCCGGCCTGCGCGCGCAGCATCTCCGCCAGCTTCGCCCCCGCATCCGCCACCGCGTTGCCGACCGCGACGGTGGAGCGCGAGCCGATTGCACCCGCACCCATCAGCCGCGACTGCGCCGGGCTCGCGCGCAGGGTGACGTCGGCCGGGTCGATGCCGATCCGCGAGGCCAGCACGCCGGCATAGGTCTCGGCGTGGCTTTGCCCGCTGCCGCCGGTCACCGTCTCGATCGTCGCGACCACCCGCCCCTCGGACAGGCCGAGCGTGACACGCGCCTCGTCGCGCTCGGCCGCGCCGCCGCCGGCGATTTCCGTGAACAGCGCGAAACCGCGCCCGAACAGCCTGCCGCGCCGCGCCGCGTCCTGTCGCATCGTCGCCGTGTCCGGCCTCGCCGCGGCGCGCACGGCGGCGATCAGCGCGGCATAGTCGGCGCTGTCGTACACCGCGCCGAAGCCGGTCCGGTACGGGAAGGCGGCGGCCGGCACGGCGTTCGCCGCGCGCAGCGCGAGCGGATCGATGCCGAGTGCCGCCGCCGCGCGATCGGCCAGATGCTCGATGAGCAGCGCCATGTCCGGCCGCCCGGCGCCGCGATAGGGACCGATCGGCCCGCAATTGGTGAAATACTGGGAGAACCGCGCCAGTGCCGCCGGGATCGCATAGGTCCCGGTACAGGATTGCAACGGGTTATGCACGTTCACCAGCGCGCCGACCGTGGTGACGTAGGCGCCGAGGTCGGTATCGAAATCGAATTCCAGCCCGGTGAACCGCCCGGCGCGGTCGAGCGCGAGGCGGCCGCGCAACCGCGTGCTGCGGCCGTGATAGTCGGCCACGAACGCCTCGCTGCGGGTGGCGACCCAGCGGATGCTCCGCCCGGTCAGCCGCGCCGCCAGCAACAGCGCGGCGTGTTCCGGCGTAGCCGGGCTGCGCTGGCCGAAGCCGCCGCCGACATCGGGCAGGGTGATCTCGATCCGCTCGATCGGCACGTTCAGCACCGCGGCCAGGTCGAGTCGGATCTCGTTGATCCCCTGATGCGGGGTGGCCAGCTGATAGACCCCCCGCCCGGCGTCGTAGCGCGCGAGCGACCCGCCCGGTTCCATCGTGGTCGGCGCCAGGCGCGGCAGGGTCAGTTCGGTCTCGACCACATGCGCCGCGGCGGCGAAGGCCGCGCGCACCCCTTCGGCGTCGCCCACCTGGTGACGGAAGGCCAGATTGCCTGGTGCCTCCGGGTGGATCGCGGGGGCGGCGGCGGCGCCGGCGATGCCGACCGCCGCCGGCAGCGGGCGATAGTCCACGACGATCGCTTCCACCGCGTCGGCGGCGATCGCCGGCGTCGTCGCCACCACGCAGGCGACGAGTTCGCCGACATGGCGCACGCGCCCCTCGGCCAGCACCGGGCGGCGCGGCACCACCAGCGGGCGCGGGCCGTCGGCGCCGTAGCGCATCATCGCGCGGAAATTGCCGAAACCGGCGGCGGTGCACGCCTCCCCGGTCAGCACGGCGACCACGCCGGGCAGCGCCCGCGCGGGGGCGGTGTCGATCGCGGCGATCTCCGCATGCGCGTAGGGCGCGCGGAGGAACGCCGCCGCCAGCGCATCCGCGGCCGGGAGGTCCGCGACATAACGGCCTTCCCCCATCACCCAGCGCGTGCGGTCGCGGGCGGATTGGGTGAGGCGGGCGGGAGGGGGCGTGCCGCCCATCTCAGGCGCTCGCTGCCGGCCGCGCCGGCGCAGCCATCGTGGCGATCTGCCGCTGCATCATATCGTTCCTTATGCGCTTCGTTCATTGTGCCCGGTCCGGCCGCGACCCGTCGATCGCGCGGCGAGGATGGCGCGGGTGCGGGGCTTCCCGTCAAGGCCGGCGGGCCCGATGCGAAGGACAGTGCCGCCCGTTCGAACGCGATCGCCCTGCGCCACCCGCCTTGCCTATCGCGGGGCGATCGGAAAGACTTCGCACCGGCATCGCGTCATTGGGGGATTCTGGATGGAGCGGCTGGTGGCGTCGGGACGGGTGCGGGTGCGGATCTCCGGGGAAGGCCGGCCGCTCGTGTTGTTCCACTCCCTGCTCGCCGACGCGACCAGTTGGGACGCGCTGGCGCCGCTGCTCGCGCAGGACCACCAGGTCATCGTCTGCGACCTGCCGGGCTTTGCCGGGCTGGCACCGATCGGGGGCGGTCTGGCGCCGGTCGCCGCGGCGCTCGGGGCGGCGATCGCGGAACTCGGCCTGACGGCCCCGCCGGTGGCGGTCGGCAACGGCTACGGCAGCTTCCTCGCGCTGCGCCTGGCGCTGGATCAGCCGGGACGGCTCGCCGCGCTGGCCCTGCTCGGTTGCGGCGCTCGGTTTTCCGATCCCGGACGCGCCGCGTTCCGCGGCATGCGCGAGGCCGCGGCGGCGCGCGGCCTGGAAGCGGTCGCCGAGACCGCCATGGCACGGCTGTTCGGCGCGGCGTTCCGCACCGCCAATCCCGCGCTGATGGACGCCCGCCGCGCGGCGTTCCTGGCCACCGACCCGGCGACCTTCGCCGCCGCCTGCGCGGCGCTGGAAAGCCTCGATCTGGAAGCGGACGTGCCGCGCCTGGCGCTGCCGGCGCTGCTGCTCGCCGGAACGGAGGATCAGGCGACGCCGCCGGCGATGGCGCAGGCGCTTGCCGGGCTGATGCCGCAGGCGCGGTTCATCCTGCTGGACGGGCTCGCGCATGTGCCGCAGCTGCAGGCGCCGGCGCGTGTCGCGGCCGAACTGCGGGGCTTCCTGGCCGGAGTCTGACGGCGGCCGGCATCAGCCCCGGAAGCTGCGCACCAGACTGCCGGCCACTAGCCCCCAGCCATCGACCAGCACGAAGAAGATCAGCTTGAACGGCAGCGACACGACGCTCGGCGGCAGCATCATCATGCCGAGGCTCATCAGCACGCTCGCCACCACCATGTCGATCACCAGGAACGGCAGGAACAGCAGGAAGCCGATCTCGAAGCCGCGGCGCAGCTCGCCCACCATGAAGGCGGGGATCAGCGCGCGCCAGGGTGTCTGATCCGGCACGGCGGGGGGTTTCAGATGCGCGATGTCGAGGAACAGGCGCAGATCGGCCGGGCGCAGGTTCGCCAGCATGAAATGGCGGAACGGCGCCGCCGCGCGGGCCAGCCCGGTCATGGTGTCGAGATGGCCCTCGCTCATCGGCAGCAGGCCCGCGGCCCAGGATTGCGCCAGCACCGGCTGCATGACGAAGAACGTGAGGAACAGCGCCAACCCGATCAGCACGATGTTGGGCGGCGTGCCCTGGGTGGCGAGCGCGCTGCGCAGCAGCGACAGCACGATGACGATGCGGGTGAAGGCGGTGACCATCACCAGCAGGCTCGGCGCCAGCGACAGCACGGTGATCAGCGCGGTCAGCTGCACCAGCCGCCCGGTCGCGCCCGCCCCGGAGGGCGCGCCGAGATCGATGCTGAGCGCCTGGGCATGCGCCAGCCCCGGGGCCAGCAGGAGCGCGAGCAGGGCAGCCCCGCCGAACAGGCGGGCGGCGCGGCCGAGGCTTTCGCCCACCCTGGACACCGCCCCCGGACGGTCCTCCGGGCGCGCCGTCACCTCTCCCCCAGGGGCGGGGAACGGCGGGTCCGGCGGGAGCCAGCCGAGCAGCAGGTCCTGCGGTCCGCCGGTGAGCAGCAGCAGGTCGCGCCCCTCGCAGCGCACCAGATGCAGCCGGCGGCGCGCGTCCAGCGCCAACGCGTCGCGCAGCGCGAGGCGGGCCGGCGCGCCGGCCGGGCGCAGGCTCAGCCCCGCCCGCCGCGCCAGCCGCGCGGCGAGCAGGATCAGGCCCACGACACCGACCAGCGCCGCGCCGGCCGAAAGCAGGGTGGTCAGCGGAAACGGCATCGCGGGACGGCCTTTTGCCGAACGGGAAGCATGCGGGCGCTCCGGTCCGCGGAGCGGCCGGTTTCACCAGCCTGTCGGATCGTCACCTGAGGGATCTTCGACCGGCGGATCGTCAACCGGCGGCGGGCGGGCGAGCAGCGCGGCGAGCGCGTCGAGCATCTCGCGCAGCGCGATCAAATCGGCGCGCACCTGCCGCCCTTCCTCCGGATCGAGGTCGAGCCCCCGAACCCACAGCAGGCCTACCTGGGAGTCGAGCCCGGCCAGATCGATCCGCCGCCCGGCCTCCACCAGGGCGCGGGCCAGGCCGAGGGTGCGCGCGAGCCCGCCGGCATAGTCGCGCACCCAGGCGATCGGCGCGTCGGGTTGGGGGAAGCCGGACGGTTCGGCAAGACCGGCCCGCCGGTCCTCGCCGGAAGGGGGCCGGAACAGCACATGGACCGCGACCTGGGGCATGCGGCAATAAGACGCCGCATGCGTTACCGAAACCTTAGCGGCCGGTATCGCGCGCGGGTTTGCCCCTGGGGGTTGCCCC
>JAJZVS010000117.1 GCA_021845555.1 Pseudomonadota bacterium | reverse complement strand
GGCGCAGCCGGGTCCGCGGTCCCGGGCGCAGGAGCCGCCTGACCGCCGGCGGCCTTCCGGGCCGCGCTCGTCGCCGCGGCCTTGGCCGGCGCCGGCTTGGCCGCAGCGGCCTTGGGCGCGACGGGCGTGGCCGCCGGCTGGGCCGCCGGCTGGGCGCTCTTGGCCGGAGCGGCGGGGATTCCGACCTTCGCCGGTGCGGTCGGCTTGCGCGGAGCGGTCGCCGCGACGGCCATATCGGCCTCGGCGGGCGTCTTGTCCTGCTTGCGCGCGGTCACGGTCGCGGCCGGCTTCGCCGCAACCCTGCGCGGCGCTTCCGCCTTCCCGGCGGGCAGTTTCTTCGCCGGCGCGTTCGCCTCGGCGGCCGGCCGGGACGGCTTGCGCGCGGCGGCGTGGGATGCGCCCCGATGCGCCGAAGCCGCGGTACCGCCGGTTGCCTTCATGGGTGACACTTCGTTTTATCCCTCACTCCCGCGCGGCGCCCGGGCGGTCGGCGCCCTCTGTCCGGTGGGTCGATTGCCTGGGGGGAGTAAGCAACACAGGGGCGCGCTCCCGACAGGAGCCGCCGTGCCACCGATCTCTCCCCTTTCCTGTCCCATAGATAGCACACTGCCACTTAATCGTCATGGGGGGCCGGACCGGCCGGGCGCAAAGCTTCGGCGGCGGGCTACCTGGCCCCCGGTTGGCCTGGCCCCGGTTGGCTTGGCCCCGCTTGGCTTGCCCCAGAGCGGCTTGGTCCTGGCTCGCCCGCGTCGCCCCGTGCTCGCGGGGTCCGGCCGCTGCCCAGGATCAGCGCCGCCACGCCGCAGACGATCGCCGCGTCCCCCAGGTTGAACACGTACCAGGACCAGCCGAAGGCGTGCGCGCGGATGAAATCGACCACCGCCCCGTAGCGCAGCCGGTCCGCCACGTTGCCCACCGCGCCGCCGGCGATGGCACCCAGCGCCACCGCGGTCAGCGCGCTCTCGGCCCGCCGCAGCCACAGCGCCAGCGCGCCTACGATCACGACCGCCAGCCCGGCCAGGGCGAAGCGGCTCCAGGCACCGGAGGCGCTGAACAGGCCGAAGGTCACCCCCCGGTTCCACACCATCGTCAGGTCGAGATGCGGGACCACCGCCACGTCGCCGCGCTCCGGCAGGCGGAGGATGTGCAGCACCCAGTATTTGCTCGCCTGATCGGCGGCGAGGACGACCAGCGCCACCACCGCGCCGAGCGCGGTGCGGCCGGAGCGGGACGTCACGCCGCCGCGGCCCGGCAGACTAGGCCGGAGTCCACCGCATCGGCGCAGCGCAGGCACAGCGCGGGGTGGCCCGGCTGGGCGCCCACTTCGGGCAGGACGCGCCAGCAGCGGGCGCATTTGGCGCCGTCGGCCACGCGCGCGCTCGCCAGGGTGCCGGCCTGCGGCGGGGCAAACAGGACCTTGGGCACGATCAGGATATCCGCCCACGCCTCGGCGGAGGCCAGGGTGTCGTCGCCGGGGGCGAACGACAAAGTCACCTCCGCCTGCAAGGACGAGCCGATCTGCCCTTGCTGGCGCATCGCCTCAAGATTGACGGTCGCCGCGCGCCGGCGGTCGCGGATCCGCTCCCACTTCTCCGCCAGCGCCTCGTCCCGCCACGCCGCCGGCAGGTCGGGGAAGTTCTGCAAGTGCACGCTGTCCGCCTCCCCGAAGCGGGCCACCCAGGCTTCCTCGGCGGTGAAACACAGCACCGGCGCCAGCCAGGTGCAGAGCGCGCGGTGCAGATGATCCAGCACCGTCCGCGCCGCCCGCCGCCGCAGGCTGTCGGGGCGGTCGCAATAGAGCGCATCCTTGCGGATATCGAAGTAGAACGCCGACAGATCGGTGGCGCAGAAATTGTGCAGCTCGGGATAGACCCCGGTCCAGTCGTAGCTCGCCACCGCGCCGCGGATGCGCGCGTCGAGTTCGGTCAGCCGGTGCAGCACCCAGCGTTCCAGCTCCGGCATGTCGGCCTCGGGCACGCGCTCGGAGGCGTCGAACCCGTCCAGCGCCCCCAGCAGCCAACGCAGCGTGTTGCGCAGCCGGCGATACAGATCGGCCTGCTGCTTGAGGATTTCCGGGCCGATCCGCAGGTCGTCGGCGGTGTCCGACATCATCACCCACAGGCGCAGGATGTCGGCGCCGTACTGCTTCTCCACCTCCTCCGGCGCCACCACGTTGCCGACCGACTTCGACATCTTCCGGCCCTGCTCGTCGGTGACGAATCCGTGCGTCAGGATCGCCTTGAACGGCGCCCGCCCGCGCGTGCCGACCGCTTCCAGCAGCGAGGAATGGAACCAGCCGCGATGCTGGTCCGAGCCTTCCAGATAGAGATCCGCGGGCCAGGGCAGCCCGCGCGCCTCCAGCGTGAAGGCGTGGGTCGATCCGGATTCGAACCAGACATCGACGATGTCGCGCACCTGCTCAAAGTCGTCCGGGTTGCGCCCCGGACCGAGGAACCGCTCGGGCGGCGAGGCATACCAGGCGTCCGCTCCCTCGGCGGTGAAGGCTTCGACGATGCGCGCCACCACCGCGGGATCGCGCAGCGGCGTGCCGCTGGCACGCTCGACGAACACCGGGATCGGCACGCCCCAGGCGCGCTGGCGGCTGATGCACCAGTCGGGCCGCGCGGCGACCATGGAGCCGATGCGGTTGCGCCCGGCATCGGGCACGAAATGGGTCGCCGCGATCGCTTCCAGCGCGTGCGCGCGGATGTGCTCGGGCCCGTCCATGCGGATGAACCATTGCGGCGTGGCGCGGAAAATGAGCGGCGCCTTGGACCGCCAGGAGTGCGGATAGGAGTGCACCAGCTTGCCGCGCGCCAGCAGCCCGCCGGCGGCGTCCAGCGCGGCGCAGACCGGCTCGGCGGCCTTGTACACGTGCACGCCGGCGAAGCCCGGCACCCAGGCGTTGAACGTGCCGTCCGGACCGACCGTCTCGGGGATCTCGATCGCGTGCGCGCGGCCGAGTTCGAAATCCTCCTCGCCGTGGCCGGGGGCGATATGGACGAAGCCGGTGCCTGCCTCGGTGGTGACGAAGCTGCCGAACAGCAGCGGCACCTCATGGTCGTAGCCATGCCCGCGCAGCGGATGCGCGGTGACGGTGCCGGCGAGGTCGGCGCCTTTCAGCACGCGGACCACGTGATGCGTGGCGATCTTCGTGTCGGTCAGGAATTGCGGCAGCAGGTGCAGCGCGACCAGCAACTTCTCCCCGGCCTTCGCGCGCGACCCTTGCTCGGCGGCATCGACATGGATCAGCGCGTAATCGATCTCCTCCCCGGCGGCGACGGCGCGGTTGCCGGGCATGGTCCAGGGCGTGGTGGTCCAGATCACCACCGCGGCGCCCACCAGGTCGGGCGCCGGGGCGCGCAGGACCGGGAAGCGCACCCAGATCGTGGTGCTGGTGTGGTCGTGGTACTCGATCTCGGCCTCGGCCAGCGCGGTCTTCTCGACCGGGGACCACATCACCGGGCGCAGGCCGCGATACAGCGCGCGGTTCAGCAGGAACTTGCAGATCTCCCCGGCGATCGCGGCTTCCGACGGGTGGTCCATGGTGGCGTAGCGCTCGGCCCAGGCGCCTTCCACGCCGAGGCGGCGGAACTCGTCTTTCTGCACCGCCATCCAGTGCGCGGCGTAGGCGCGGCATTCGGCGCGGAAATCGAGCAGCGGAACCGCGTCCTTGTCGCGGCCCTTGGCGCGGTAGTCTTCCTCGATCTTCCACTCGATCGGCAGGCCGTGGCAGTCCCAGCCGGGGATATAGAGCGCGTCGTAGCCCGCCATCTGCCGGGTGCGGTTGATCACGTCTTTCAGGATCTTGTTCAGCGCGGTGCCGATGTGGATGTGCCCGTTCGCATAGGGCGGGCCGTCGTGCAGGATGAACAATGGCCGGCCCTTGGCGGCGGCGCGCATCCGGCCCCACAGGTCCATCTTCTCCCAGCGTGCCAGCATGGCGGGCTCGCGTTTCGGCAGGTCCCCGCGCATCGGAAAGCCGGTCTGCGGCAGGAACACGGTGTCGCGGTAGTCGCGCTGGGTCTCGGTCATGTGGGTCCGGTCATGTGCGTGCGGTCGGAGAGGCGTGCGGTCGGGAAGACGTTGGGCGGTCCGCCGGGCCAGCCCGGCGGGAGCAGCAGGGCGACCAGGCCCGCCGGGCCGAGGGCAGGCGGAAACACGGCGCTCTCAGCGAGAGGCCGGGACGGTCATTCGTGCCTGCGCGCAACCCGTTCGCATGCGGCTACTCATGGCGCCCCCGGCGGTGGCGGGTCAAGGCCGTCCCAAAGCGCGTTCCCAAGCGCGTCATCAATCGTTTGCAATCCGCCCCGCTTGGTTTCCGCCGCGCGCGGCACACATAGCATTTGGCAACGGCGGCGCCCACGGGCCTGCCCTCTGGGCCTGCCCTCTGGGCTTGCCCCCTGGGCTTGCTCCCTGGGCTTGGCCCCTGGGCTTGGCCCCTGGGCTTGGCCCCTGGGCCGGGCGCGACGGTCCGACCCGGGACACAGGAAAGGAACAGACGATGGCTGGCATTTCGCGGCGGTTCGGTTGGCGGTGGCGGTCCGGTGCGGTCGCGCTGGGGGGGATGCTGGCGCTGGGCGGCTGCACCGTGGCGCCGCCATCGGGGCCGACGGTGATGGCCCTGCCCGGCAAGGGCAAGAGTTTCGAGCAGTTCCGGCAGGAAGACTCCGCTTGCCGCTACTACGCCCAGCAGCAGACCGGCTTCCAGCAGCCCGGCCAGGCGGGCACCAACGCCGCGGTGGGCAGCGCCGTGCTCGGCACCGCGCTCGGCGCGGCGGCGGGGGCGGCGCTCGGCTCGGTCAGCGGCAACATGGGGGCCGGGGCGGCGATCGGCGGCGCCACCGGACTGGTGGGCGGCAGCATGGTGGGCGCCGGCAACGCCTCCGCCAGCGAGGCGGACCTGCAGGGGCGCTACAACATCGCCTACACCCAGTGCATGTACGCGCACGGCAACTCGGTGGTCTCGCGGCCGCCCGGCTATGGCGGAGGGTATGGCTACGGCGGGGGCTACGGCGGCCCGGGGTATTACGGCTATGGCGCGCCGGCCTACGGCTATCCCGGCTATGGTCCGTATGCAGCGCCCACCCCCGGCTACGGCTGGTAATCCCGACCGTCCCTCGCCGCTGACCTGACCCGGGCCGTGTTCGCTGCCTGCCGCGCGAGTTCCGGTTGACTTGCGGGCGCCGCTTCGTCACCTTCGCCCCATAACGCAGCGCGGACGGCACTCAGCCGGTTCCGTAATGAAGCGGCAGGGTGAGGCAAACGAATGGGATGGCAGGACAGCACACGGCTGCGCTGCGCGCCGGCGGGGCGACCGGCGTGACGAACCCGACCCGCACGGATGGGCCGCTGTTGGCGGTACGCGACGTGGTGATGCGCTTCGGCGGCGTCACCGCGCTGGCCGGCGTGTCGTTCGAGGTCGGGCGCCGCCAGATCTGCGGCCTGATCGGCCCCAACGGCTCCGGCAAGACCACGCTGTTCAACTGCATCAGCGGCATCTATCGGTACGCCAGCGGAGACATCACATTCGACGGCCGCTCGCTGACCGGCATGCCGCGCCATCGCATGGCCGGGCTCGGCATCGGCCGCACCTTTCAGAACGTTGCGCTGTTCCGCGCGCTCAGCGTGCGCGACAACATCCTGGCCGGCGCCTACCACCTCGGCCGCGGCGGTTTCGTCGCCGATGCGCTGCGCCTGCCGCTCGCGCGGCGGGAGGAACAGGCCGCCACCGCGCGGCTCGATGAGCTGCTCGATCTGCTCGATCTCGCCGATGTCGCCGAGACGGCCGCCGGCAGCCTGCCGTTCCCGACCCAGAAGCGGGTGGAGATGGCACGCGCGCTGATCGGCCAGCCCAAGCTGTTGCTGCTGGACGAGCCGGCCGGCGGACTCAATCACGGCGAGGTGGACGAGCTCGCCGCGCTGCTCCAGCGCATCCGCGATCCGTTCGACCTGACCATCCTGCTGGTCGAGCATCACATGAGCCTGGTGATGCGCGTGTCCGAAAAAGTCGTGGCGCTGGAATTCGGCCGCAAGATCGCCGACGGCACGCCCGAGGAGGTGCGCCGCGAACCCGAAGTCATCCGTGCCTATCTCGGCGAGACCGCGGAAGAGGAAGCGAGTCATGCCGGCGTTGCTTGAAACCCACGGGCTGCATGCCGGCTACGGGCAGACCAAGGTGCTGCACGGCATCGATTTCGCGGTGGAACAAGGCGGCGTGACGGCGCTGCTCGGCGCCAACGGCGCCGGCAAGACCACCACGCTGCGGGCCATCTGCGCCATGATCCGCACCACGGAAGGCGGGGTCTGGCTCGGCGGGGAACGCATCGACCGGCTCGCCACCGAGGAGATCGTCCGCCGCGGCGTCGGCCATGTGCCGGACGGGCGCGGCACCGTGCTCGAACTCTCGGTCGAGGATAACCTGCGCCTCGGCGCCTATATCCGCCGCGACCGCGCCGGCGTGGCGGCCGATCTGGAGCGTCTGTTCGGTTATTTCCCGCGTTTGAAGGAGCGCTATCGCCAGCAGGCGGGCACGCTCTCGGGCGGCGAGCAGCAGATGCTGGCGATCTCGCGCGCGCTGCTGGTGAAGCCGCGGCTGCTGCTGCTCGACGAACCCTCCTTCGGCCTGGCGCCGCTGATCGTGCAGGAGATTTTCCACATCCTGCGGCGCATCAACGCCGAGGAGAAGGTCAGCATCCTGGTGGTCGAGCAGAACGCCAGCCTCGCGCTCGATCTCGCCGACCACGCCTATGTGCTGGAAACCGGACGCATCGTCGTCTCCGGCACCGCCGCCGAGGTCCGCCAGAACGACGCGGTGAGGCGCTCCTACCTCGGCTACTGACACTCCTCGGCTCCCGGCCAGAAGGAACGCCACGCGTGAACGGATTGCTGCACCAGATCGCTTCCGGCGTCGCTTCCGGCGCCATCTACGCCTCGGTCGCACTCGCCCTGGTGATGATCTACCAGGCGACGCACCACGTGAACTTCGCGCAAGGCGAGATGGCGACCTTGTCGTCCTATGTCGCGCTCACGCTGATCCATGTCGGCATCCCGTACTGGGTGGCGTTCGCGCTCGCGGTCGCGCTGTCGTTCGTGCTTGGGGTCATGGTGGAACGGGTGCTGATGCGCCCGGTGATGAACGCGCCGGTGCTCACCTCGGTCGGCGTGTTCATCGGCCTGCTGCTGGTCATCAACGCGCTGGACGGCTGGATCTTCGGCTACACCATTAAGGCGTTTCCCTCGCCGTTCCATTCCGCGCATCCGCTGGCCGGCGGTCTGGTGTCCCCGCACGAACTGGGAGAGACCGGGCTGACGCTGGTCGTGCTGACGCTGGTGTGGGTGTTTTTCCGCTTCACGCCGCTCGGGCTGGCGATGCGGGCGGCGGCATACAATCCGAGCTCGGCCCGGCTGTGCGGCGTGCGGGTGAACCGGATGCTGGGCCTCGGCTGGGGCCTGGCCGCGGCGATCGGCGCGGCGGCCGGCATCATGGTGGCGCCGGTCGTGTTCCTCGATCCGAACATGATGTCGGGCATCCTGCTCTACGCTTTCGCCGGCGCGCTGCTGGGCGGGATCGACAATGCGCTCGGCGCGGTGGTGGGCGGCTTCACCGTCGGCGTGCTCGAGAATCTGTTCGGTGCCTATGTCGTCGGCACGGAACTGAAGCTGACCGTGGCGTTGATCATCATCGTCGCCGTGCTGCTGGCCAAGCCCGCCGGGCTGTTCGGCCGCGCGGTCCAGAGCAGGGTGTAGCGGATGCGCGACAACGGAACCGAGCAGGGCGTGGGCATGCCCGATCTGCCGCGCGCCAGCCAGCCGGCACGCGGCCCCGGAGCGGCGCGGGTGCTGTGGACCGCCGCGTTCCTGGCGCTGATGGTGAGCTTCACCTTCTTCGCCAGCTCGTATCACCTGTTCCAGCTGACCATGCTGGTGGTCTATGCCGTCGCGGTGCTGGGGATGACCATCCTCACCGGCTACAACGGCCAGATCTCGCTCGGCCACGGGGCGTTCTTCGCCATCGGGTCGTACACCACCGCGATCCTGATGGCGAACTACGACTGGCCCTATTGGGCGACGCTGCCGGTGGCCGCTGTGGCCTCCGCTCTCATCGGCTTCCTGGTGGGGTTCCCGGCGCTGCGGCTGGGCGGTCTCTATCTCGCGCTGACCACCTTCGCCCTGGCGGTGGCGATCCCGCAGATCCTGAAGGTCAACGCGCTGTCAGACTACACCGGCGGCGTGCAGGGGCTGACGATGGACAAGGCGGAGGCGCCGTTCCACCTGCCGCTGTCGGGCGATCAATGGATCTACCTGTTCACCCTGGCGGTCGGCTGCCTGGTGTTCCTGGTCGCCTGGAACCTGACGCGCGGACGCACCGGGCGATCGATGAAGGCGGTGCGCGAGCATCCGGTGGCGGCCGAGGCGATGGGCATCAGCCTGGCCGCGCTGAAGACCCGCACCTTCGCGGTCAGCGCCATGTTCACCGGCATCGCCGGCGCGCTGAGCTCGATCGCTGTGCAGTTCGTGGCGCCGGACAGCTTCAACTTCTTCCTCTCGATCACGCTGTTCGTGGGGCTGGTGGTGGGCGGGGTGGATTCCATCCCCGGCGCGCTGTTCGGCGGCGCCTTCATCGAGTTCATCCCGAATATCGCCAACGACATTTCCAAGGCGGCGCCGGGGGCGATCTATGGCGCGATCCTGATCGCCTGCATGTTCCTGATGCCGCGCGGCGTGGGCGGGGCGATCGGCGCGTTGCTGCGGCGGCGGGCGGCGCGCGCCGCCAGCGGGGCGAAGCTGGCCCGGGCGCCGGCCGCGCAGTAGCGCCAGTGCCACCGGTCGGGCCGCCACGCCCCGCTTGCCCCCGGCGCCGCGCACGGTCTAGCACCCTCCGCATGTCCAGTTCCGCGCGACGCCCGCTGATCGGCGTCACCCTCGATGCCGAATTGCCCGGCAGCTACTCGGCCTACCCCTGGTATGCGCTGCGGCAGAACTACGCGGCCGCGATCGCCGCCGCCGGCGGGCTGCCGGTGGCGCTGCCGCACGATCCGGCGCTGGCGGAGGCGTTCCTCGACCGGATCGACGCGCTGGTGGTGACCGGGGGCGCGTTCGACGTCGATCCGACGCTGTATGGCGCCGGCGCGCGGCACGCGACCGTGACGCTGAAGGAAGGCCGCACCGCCGCCGAGCTGGCGCTGGTGGCAGGCGCGCTGGCGCGGGACCGTCCGGTGCTGGGGATCTGCGGCGGCGAGCAACTGCTGGCGGTGGCGCTGGGCGGCACGCTGATCCAGCACATCCCGGACGCCGTGCCGGACGCGCTGGAGCACGAGCAGCCGAACCCGCGCCACGAACCGGGGCACCGCGTGACGATCGTGCCGGGCACCGTGCTGGCGCGGATCGTCGGGGCGACGACGATGGACGTGAACTCGGCGCACCACCAGGCGGTGGCGGCGTCCGGCCCGCGCGCGGCGGTGAACGCCGTCGCCCCGGACGGGGTGATCGAGGGGGTGGAAGATCCGGCCCGGCGCTTCTGCCTCGGCGTGCAGTGGCACCCCGAGTTCCTGATCGACCCCGGCGACCGTCGGATCTTCGACGCGCTGATCGCCGCGTGTGCCGCATGAGCGGCCCCGATCGGCCCACCCCCCAAGGTCCCGCCGCTGAACCGCCCGCGGCCCGGGCGGGCGAGCGCATCGCCAAATGGCTCGCCCGTGCCGGCGTCGCCAGCCGGCGCGACGTCGAGCGGCTGATCGCCGAGGGCCGCGTGCGCCGCAACAACGCCCCGGTGACCCACCCCGCCACGTTCGTCGAGCCCGGCGACCTGATCCAGGTGAACGGCGCGCTGGTGGAGCCGCCGGCGCGC